>JALVPS010000470.1 GCA_027031685.1 Gammaproteobacteria bacterium
CGACCTGTACGGCAAGCCGGCGCTGGCCCTCGCCGTGCCCACACCACGCCAGATCACCGCCCTCGGCTCGTCGGCCGTCAACCGCTCGCTGTGGTCGCTGGCCTTCACGGCGCTGGTCATGATGGCCGTGCTGTGGGTGCTGCTGCAGCGCGTGGTGCTGGGCCCGCTGGCGCGCCTGGAGGGCCACGCGCGGCGCATCGGCGCCGGCCAACCCACGGCGCCCCTGGGGCTGGCGCGGCATGACGAGATCGGCCTGCTGGCGCGCACCTTCGACGACATGGTGGCCCGCCTGGCCGAGGCCCGGCGGCGCCTGATGGAGCAGTCCTACCACGCCGGCGTAGCGGAGATGGCCAGCGGCGTGCTGCACAACATCGGCAACGCCATCACGCCCCTGGTGGTGCGCCTGGGCGCCCTGCAGGCGCGGCTGGGGCGCGCCCCGCTGGCCGAGGTGCAGCAGGCCGGCCGCGAGCTGGACGACCCGCGCACCGACCCACGGCGGCACGCCGACCTGGTGCAATTCCTGCGCTTGGCCAGCGATGAGCTGGCACGGCTGCTGAGCGACAGCCGCACGGAGATCGCCGCCGCCGGCGAACAGGTGCGCCATGTGCAGGAGATCCTGGCCGACCAGGCCCGCTTCAGCCGCGCCGAGCGGGTCATCGAGCCGGTGGACATGGCCGAGCTGATCGCCGAGGCGACGCACGAGCTGCCCGCCCCCCTGCGCGCAGCACTGCGCGTGGAAATGGCCCCGGCCCTGCGCGCCG
The DNA here is from genome assembly GCA_027031685.1 of Gammaproteobacteria bacterium. GTDB lineage: Bacteria > Pseudomonadota > Gammaproteobacteria > UWMA-0217 > UWMA-0217 > JALVPS01. Next base: position 762 of record JALVPS010000470.1, read on the forward strand.
CGCCGCCGGTGGCCGGGGCGCGCGTGGCCCTGCGCCAGGTGGTGGACAACCTGCTCATCAACGCCGCCGAGGCGGTGCAGGCCGGGCCGCGCGGGCAAGGCCGGCTCCGCATCGACGCCGAGGTGGTCACGGAAGACGACGGCCAGGCCCGCCTGCACCTGTGCTTCCGGGACGACGGCGCCGGCATCGCCCCGGATCACCTGGCGCGCCTGTTCGAGCGCGGCTTCTCCACCAAGGGGCGCGGCTCCGGCCAGGGCCTGCACTGGAGCGCCAACACGGTGCGCGCCCTGGGCGGCCGCCTGCGGGCCGACAGCCCCGGCCCGGGCTGCGGCGCCTGCCTGCACCTCTACCTGCCCCTGCACATGGCGGTGCCCGTGGCCGCCGCCACGGGCACCGACGGATAGCGACAGCGCACAGGGAGTCACGCCATGCCCCAGTCCACCCCCATCCGCATCCTGGTGGCCGATGACGAGGCCGCCGTGCGCGAGGCCTACGCCCGCATCCTGACGCCGGCCGAGGCGGACCACGACGCGGCCACCATGGACGCGCTGCGCGCCCGCCTGTTCGGCGGCGGCGATGGCGACCCCGCCCCCGCCAGCGCGCCGGCCGTGGAATTCGAGGTGCACTTCGTCACCGACGGCAACGCCGCCGTGCAGGCCGTGCAGGACAGCCGCCGCGACGGGCGGCCCTTCGCGCTGGCCTTCATCGACATGCGCATGCCGCCCGGCCCCGACGGGGCATGGACCACGCGCGAGATCCGCGCCCTGGCGCCCGACCTGGACGTGGTCATCACCACCGCCTACGCCGACGTGGACCCGGTGGACCTGGCGCGCCGCATCCCCCCCGCCGAGCGCCTGTTTTACGTGCAGAAGCCCTTCCATCCGCACGAGATCCGCCAGCTGGCCGTGGCCCTGGGCAGCAAATGGCGCGCCGAGCAGCACATCCGCCGCCTGGCCTTCTACGACGACCTGACCGGACTGCCCAACCGACTGCTGTTCATGCGCCACATCCGCCAGGTGCTGGCCGCCGCCGAGCGGCACGGCGAGCAGGTGGCCACCCTGTTCCTGGACCTGGACAACTTCAAGCGCATCAACGACACCCTCGGCCACAGCGTGGGCGACCAGCTGCTGCGCACCGTGGCCAGGCGCATCGAACAGTCCATGCGCGGGAGCGACACCGTGGCCCACGGCGGCCATCCGCGGGCCCACCTGGCACGCCTGGGTGGCGACGAGTTCACCCTGCTGCTCACCCGCATCGAACGCCCCGAGGACGCCCTGCGGGTGGCACGCCGCATCCAGGCGGCCCTGCGCGAGCCCCTGCAACTGGCCGAGCACAAGCTGGTGGTCACGCCCAGCATCGGCATCGCCCTCTACCCGCGCGACGGACAGGAAGTGGACGCCCTCATCCGCGCCGCCGACATGGCCATGTACTACGCCAAGCGCCACGGCCGCGACAACGTGTGCTTCTTCCAGCCGGACATGAACGAGGCCGCGCTGCGGCGCATGAGCATAGAAAACGAGCTGCGCCACGCCATCGAGCGGGGCGAGCTGAGCCTCCACTACCAACCCCTGTTCGACATCCCCACCGGGCGCGTGTCCGGGCTGGAGGCCCTGCTGCGCTGGCACAACCCGGTGCTCGGCGAAATGCCCCCCGACCGCTTCATCCCCATCGCCGAGGAGACCGGGCTCATCATCGACATCGGCGAATGGGTGCTGCGCCAGGCCTGCCGGCGCGCGCGCGACTGGCTGCTGGAAGGGCTGGAACTCACGCGCATCGCCGTCAACGTCTCCGCCCTGCAGTTCATCCAGCCCGGCTTTCCCGCCCGCGTGGCCGAAATCCTCGCCGACACCGGCCTGCCCCCCGCCACGCTGGAGCTGGAAATCACCGAGTCCGTCCTCATGCGCGACGCCGAACGCGCCACCGCCGTCCTGCGCGAACTCAAGGCCATCGGCGTACAACTGGCCATCGACGACTTCGGCACCGGCTACTCCAGCCTGGGCTACCTCAAGCGCTTCCCCATCGACCGCCTCAAGATCGACCGCCAGTTCATCCGCGCCATCTCCTCCGACAGCGACGACCAGGCCATCGCCCGCGCCATCATCTCCATGGCCGACAA
>JALVPS010000471.1 GCA_027031685.1 Gammaproteobacteria bacterium
CCCCCAGCACCTTAAAGGTGTCCTGCGCGGAGGATCAACGATGCGCGTTCTTTGGTTGTGGTTGGCGGGGCTGCTGTTGGTCCCTGGCCGTGACGAGTGGAGGTGGTGGCATGTCCGAGTTCAAGCTGTATTCGTCGGCCTTTGGCGAGGGGGAGGAGATCCCCGTCAAGTACACCTGCGAGGGGGAGGACGTCTCGCCGCCCCTGATGTGGCGCGGGGTGCCGGAGGGGGCGCAGAGTCTGGTGCTGATCGTGGACGATCCCGACGCGCCGGACCCGGCGGCGCCGCGCATGACCTGGGTGCACTGGCTGATCTACAACCTGCCGGCGCGCGATGGCGGGCTGCCGGAGGCGGTGTCCGAGGCGGAGCTGCCGGACGGCGCGCTGCTGGGCATCAACGATTTCCATCGCACCCGCTACGGCGGGCCGTGTCCGCCCATCGGCCGGCACCGCTATTTCTTCAAGCTGTACGCCCTGGACAAGGTGCTGCCGGACCTGCGCCAGCCGGACAAGCCGCGCCTGCTGCGGGAGATGGAGGGCCACGTGCTGGCCGAGACGCATTTGATGGGCACCTACCAGAAGAAACGGCGCTGAGGCGCGGGAGCTGAAAACCAATGAGCACGCACGCCGCCCTGGAACAGACCATCGCCCAGATGGTGGACGAGACGCGCGGCATCCTGGCCGCTGACGAGAGCCTGCCTACCATCGAGAAGCGCTTCGCCGCCATAGGGGTGGAGAACACGGAAGAGAACCGGCGCTTCTACCGCAGCCTGCTGTTGACCACGCCCGGCCTGGGTAAGTACCTGAGCGGGGTGATCCTGTTCGAGGAGACCCTGTTCCAGACCGACGACGAGGGCCGCCCGCTGCCGGAGGTGGCCTGGTCGCAGCACATCGTGCCCGGTGTGAAGGTGGACAAGGGCAAGGGGCCGCTCACCAACGCGCCGGGCGACCTGATCACCCGCGGGCTGGACGATCTCACCGAGCGGCTGCAGCGCTTTCGCGCCGCCGGGCCGGCCTTTGCCAAGTGGCGCGAGGTCTATCCCATCACGCCCCGCAATCCCACGCGGCTGGGCCTGCACGCCAATGCCGAGGTGCTGGCGCGCTACGCGGCGGTGTGTCAGGAGCAGGGCTACGTGCCCATCGTGGAGCCGGAGGTGCTGATGGACGGCGACCACGACATCGACCGCTGCGCGGAGGTGACCGAGCACGTGCTGCACAGCGTGTTCCACGCCCTGCACCTGCACGGGGTGGAACTGGAGTACATGCTGCTCAAGCCCAACATGGTGCTGCCGGGCAAGGACTGCCGCCGCGCCCCGCCGGAGGAGGTGGCCGAGGCCACGCTGCGGGTGCTGAAGCGGACCGTGCCGGCGGCGGTGCCGAGCATCAATTTCCTGTCCGGCGGGCAGGGGCCGGAGGAGGCCACCGCCAACCTGAACGCCATCAACCAGCTGCGCGGCAACGCGCCGTGGCAGCTCAGCATCTCCTACGGCCGCGCCTTGCAGCAGCCGGCCCTGCAAGCCTGGGCCGGGAAGCCGGAGAACAGGCGCCAGGCGCAGGCGGAGCTGCTCAAGCGGGCGCGCCTGAACAGCCTGGCGCGCCAGGGGCGCTATCGTCCGGAGATGGAGGACGAGCCGGCCGTGCTGCCGGAGTGAGGTACTGCTTTCCCGAAACCGCCAGGAGAGACGCCCTTGAGTGACGAGCAGCCACGGACTACCCCGCACCGCGACGACCCGGTATCCGAGGTAAAGGAGAAACTGGAGACCCTGCGCGAGGAGGTGGACAGCCGCGTGGCGCGGCTGGAACACAAGCTGGCGATGGAGGAATACACTCTCATCGCCCTCAACGTGCTGGCCATGCTGGGCGTGTGGGTGACCAACTTCCGGCCGCGCCTGGCCAACGAATACTGGCTGGCGATGTTCGTGGCCTTCGGCTTCGCCTCCGTGCTCATCACCCTCAAGGGGGCCTACCGTCACCGCTTCACCTGGAAGGACGCCTTCATCGTCCAGCCGCTGCACTGGCTGGGCGGGGTACTGGCGGTGCTCACCGCCTTCGCGCTGGTCGAGACGGGGCGGCTCAACTACGAAGGCCTAGGGCTGGTGACCCTCATCATCCTCGGCCTCACCGCCTACCTGGACGGCATCCGTCTGGGCTGGCGGTTCAGCCTGACCGGCCTGTTCCTGCTGCTCATCGCCCTGTTCACCGCCACCCTGGAGCAGAACCTGTGGCTGCTGCTCATGCTGGGCGTGGCCAGTATCGTGGTCATCGTGGCCTGGAAGAAGCTGGCCCACCGGTGGGCCTGAGGCGCCACCCTTGAGGCGCGCCGCGCCTGGCCCCATGCTAGGGGCATTCCGCCAACGCGTTCACCCGAAAGGAGAGCCCATGCGCCGATTCCACCTTCCGCTCGTGATGGGCCTGCTGGCCCTGCTGCTGGGCTGCGCCGCCCAGGCCGGCATGCCGCCCATGCAGAAGAGCATCGCCCCCATGCTCAAGCAGGTGCTGCCGGCGGTGGTCAACATCGCCACCGTCACCCGCACCCGCCCGCAGCGCAATCCGCTGCTGGACGACCCCTTCTTCCGCCACTTCTTCAACATCCCCGAGCACCAGCGGCAAAAGCCGCGCGAGCAGCTGGCGGCCGGCTCGGGGGTGATCATCGACGCCGCCAAGGGCTACATCGTCACCAACCACCACGTGGTGGAGGGCGCCGACGAGGTGGTGGTCCGGCTGCACGACCGGCGCCGCCTGAAGGCCAAGGTGATCGGCACCGACCCGGAGGTGGACCTGGCCCTCATCCAGGTCAAGGGCGAGCACCTGACCGAACTGCCGCTGGGCGACTCGGACAAGGCCCAGGTGGGCGA
>JALVPS010000472.1:0-243 GCA_027031685.1 Gammaproteobacteria bacterium
TCAGCTCGGCCAGGGATGCACGTACGCTTGGCGGGACCGTATCGTCGGCGAGCACTTCGGGGATCGGACGCGCGCGGTTGAGCAGATCGGCCTGGCCCTGGACCAGGCCGGCATAGTATTCGAGCGAGGCGCAACCGCCGAGCATCAGCAGGGCCAGTGCCCCCAGCCATCGTCCTGCGCGCATTGGGTGATTCATCCTCCCGCCGGGTCTGCCGATACAGTACCATCGGAAACCTCACCGGA
>JALVPS010000472.1:253-2853 GCA_027031685.1 Gammaproteobacteria bacterium
CCGAGGTTCCACCGAGAAACGCCCGGCGGCGATCACGTTCCACACCGCGTAGGGGCGACCGAGATCGGCATAGTCCCGGTAGCTGCCGGTCTCCGGCAGGCCTAGCGTGTCGATGGCGAATCGGCGGGCCTCGGTCAGCTCGGCCAGGGATGCACGTACGCTTGGCGGGACCGTATCGTCGGCGAGCACTTCGGGGATCGGACGCGCGCGGTTGAGCAGATCGGCCTGGCCCTGGACCAGGCCGGCATAGTATTCGAGCGATGCGCAACCGCCGAGCATCAGCAGGGCCAGTGCCCCCAGCCATCGTCCTGCGCGCATTGGGTGATTCATCCTCCCGCCGGGTCTGCCGATACAGTACCATCGGAAACCTTACCGGAGATCGTGGACCCCGACATGGATCGCCTCCCCCAGCCCGCCGATCGCCTCGCCCTGGTCCTGGATCAGGCCGGGCGCATCATCCTCGGCAAGCCCCGGGCCCTGCGCCTCTCGCTGGCCGCCCTGCTGGCCCGCGGCCATCTGCTGATCGAGGATCTGCCGGGGGTGGGCAAGACCACCCTGGCACAGACCCTGGCGCGGGTGCTGGGGCTGGATTTCAACCGCATCCAGTTCACCTCCGATCTGCTGCCGGCGGACATTCTCGGCGTCTCGGTCTTCGAACAGGCCACCGGCCGCTTCACCTTTCATCCCGGCCCGATCTTCGCCCAGGTGGTGCTGGCCGACGAAATCAACCGCGCCACGCCCAAGGCCCAGAGCGCCCTGCTCGAGGCCATGGAGGAACGGCAGGTATCCCTGGAAGGGGAGACCCGGCCGCTGCCCGAACCCTTCTTCGTCATCGCCACCCAGAACCCGCGCCACCAGATCGGCACCTTTCCGCTGCCCGAGTCGCAGCTCGACCGTTTTCTGATGCGCATCACCCTCGGCTATCCCGACGCCGCGGCCGAGCGGGCGCTGCTGGCCGGCAACGATCGCCGCCGGCGGCTGCCCGAACTCGAACCGGTGCTCGACGCCGACGAACTGCGCGAACTGCAGCGTGCCGTGGACGCCGTCCATGCCTCCGACGCCCTGCTCGACTACGTGCAGGCCCTGGTCAGAGCCACCCGCGAGTCGCCGGACATCGCCGTGGGCCTCTCGCCCCGCGCCGGTCTGGCGCTGCTGCAGGCGGCGCGGGCCTGGGCCCTGCTGGACGGCCGCGATCACGTCCTGCCGGACGACGTGCAGGCCGTGCTGCCGGCCGTTGTCGCCCATCGCCTGCGGCCTGCCGGGGAGAGCCGGCTCGGCAGCGAGGGTCTGGTGGATCGTCTGCTCGAGACCCCGGTGCCCTGAACGCCCCATGGCCGGCATGCGCCTGCGCCAGCGATTCGCCCTGCGCCGCTTCCTGCGCGGCCTCGGCCCTGTGGCCGGGCCCCATCTGACCCGCGCCGGCAACGTCTACATCCTGCCGACCCGGCAGGGGCTGGGCTTCCTGCTGGTCCTGGCGCTGATGCTCACCGGCGCCATCAACTACGTCAACAGCCTGGCCTTCGCCTTCACCTTCCTGCTCGGCAGTGTCGGGATCACCGGCATCGTCCATACCTGGCGCAACCTGCTGGGCCTGCGCATCCACGTGCACCCGCCCGAACCGGTCTTCGCGGGCACGGCGCCCCGCCTGGCACTGGTCTTCGACAACCCGGACGGCCCGCGCGCGGCGCTGGAAATCACCGCCCGGCGGCGCGACACACCCCGGCGCCTCGAGGCCGGACAGGGCCAGACCGTCGCCCATCTGGATCTGCCGCCGGCGCCGCGCGGCCGCCATCCGCTGCCGGCCCTGCAAGTGAGCACCCGCTTCCCGCTGGGCCTGTTTCGTGCCTGGACCATCGTCCATCCCGAGGGCGACTGTCTGATCTGGCCAAAACCGGCCGAATCGGCCCCGGCACCGCGCGCCGGTGGCGACGCCCATACGCTTGCCGGGGAGGCGGGACAGGGCCGGGACGACTTCGCCGGCCTGCGGGACTATCGCCGCGGCGACTCCCTGCATCACGTTCACTGGAAGGCCGCCGCGCGACAGCAGGGCCTGCTGGTCAAGGAATTCCAGGGCGAGACCAGCGAATCGGTGATCCTCGACTGGGACGGCCTGCCGCCGGCCGATGCCGAAACCCGGCTGTCGCTGCTGTGCCGGCAGATCCTCGACGCCGAAGCCGCCGGCCAGCGCTATGCGCTGCACCTGCCGGGCCACGCCATTCCGTCCGGGCGGGGCGCCGATCACCGCCGCCGCTGCCTCGACGCCCTGGCCCTGTGGGAGGCGGGATGAACGCTCGCCTCGCCCGCTGGCTCGCGCGCGTGCCGCCCGCCCATCGCCTGTTGCTGATCGGGCTGGCCATGCTCGCCCTGCCGCACCTGTTGCGCCTGCCGGCCTGGCTGGCGCTGGCCATCCCGGCCCTGCTGCTCTGGCGCCTGGCCCACGATGCCGGGCGCGTGCGCCTGCCCTCGCGGTTCGTGCTCTTCGGCCTGGTGGCGGCGGCCGTGGCCGGCCTCTTTGTCCACTATCGCACCCTGATCGGCCGCGACGCCGGCAGCGCGCTGCTGCTGTTCCTGATCGCCGCCAAGCTGCTGGAAATGCACCG
>JALVPS010000473.1 GCA_027031685.1 Gammaproteobacteria bacterium
TGGCCGAGGTGGACGGCCGCCCCGTGGGACGCATCGGCGACATCGGCTGCTTCAGCCTGCAGCAGGGCAAGCACGTCACCACCGGCGAGGGCGGGCTGGTGGTCACCGACGACCCGCACTACGCGCGGCGCCTGTTCCTGTTCATCAACAAGGGCTGGGGCTATGGCGACGCCCACCCGGACCACTATTTCCTGGCCCCCAACGGGCGCATGAGCGAGCTGCAGGGCGCGGTGGGCTGGGCCCAGCTGGGCAAGCTGGCGGCGGTGGTCGAGCAGCGCCGGGCCGCCGCTGCACGCCTCACCGCCCGCCTGCAGGGCGTGCCCGGCCTGCGCACCCCGGCGGTGGCCCCCGGCGCCCGCCACAGCTACTGGAAATACACCCTGCACGTGGACCCGGCCGTCATCGCCGGCGGCGCCGACGCGCTGGGCCGGCTGCTGCGCGAGCGGGGCGTGGCCTGCGCGCCGCGCTACATCCAGAAGCCGGCCTTCCGCTGCGAGGTGTTCGCCCGCCAGCGCACCTTCGGCAACAGCCGCTTTCCCTTCACGCTGGCACGGCCGGAGGCGATGGACTACGACGCCGACCGCTTCCCCGGCACCTTCGCCGCCCTGGAGCGGGTCGTGGTGCTGCCCTGGAACGAGCGCTACGAGCCGCGGCACGTGGACTTCGTGGCCGAGGCCGTCCTCGACGCCACCCGCCGACTCACGGAGGCCGCCGCATGAATCCCGCCGATCCCGTCCGTTTCGCCCTCATCGGCGCCGGGGGCATCGCCCAGGCCCACGCCCAAGCGCTGGACGCCTCGCCCCACTGCGAACTGGTGGCGGTGGTGGACACCGACCCGCACGCCGCCCAGACCCTGGCCGACCGCAGCGGCGCCGCCGCCTACACCGACCACCGCCGCATGCTGGCCGGCGTGGGCTGCGACGCGGCCATCGTCTGCACGCCGCCCGTCAGCCACCCGGCCCTGTGCCTGGACCTGTTCGCCGCCGGCCGCCACGTGCTGTGCGAGAAGCCGCTGGCCATCGACGCGGCCAGCGCCCGCCGGATGCTGCAGGCCGCCGAGGCCGCCGGCGTGGTCTTCACCATGGCCTCCAAGTTCCGCTACGTGGCCGACATCCGCCGCGCCCGCGCCCTGGCCGCGCAGGGCCTGATCGGTGAGGTGTTGATGTTCGAGAACCACTTCACCTACCCCATCGACATGCGCGCGCGCTGGAACGCCGACCCGGCCGTGAGCGGCGGCGGGGTGCTGATCGACAACGGCACCCACTCGGTGGACCTCATCCACTACTACCTGGGTCCGCTCACCGAGCTGCATGTCATCGAGAACAAGCGCTTCCAGGACCTGCCGGTGGAGGACACGGTGACCCTGATCGTGCGCAACGAGGCCGGCGTGGTGGGGCGCATCGACCTGTCCTGGAGCCTCAACCTGGAACGACGCGGCTTCGTCAACGTGATCGGCTCGGAGGGGGTGATCGTGGTGGGCTGGCAGGGCTCCGCCTGGTACCGCCACAGCGACGGCCAGTGGACGCGCTTCGGCAACGGCTACGACAAGCACCGCGCCTTCCTCGCGCAGCTGGAGAACTTCGCCAGCGCCATCCGCGGCGAGCAGGCCCTGCGCATCACGCCGGACGACGCGCTGGCCTCGGTGGAGGTCATCGAGCGCGCCTACCGCGCCCTGCGTCACCGCCGCTGGGAGCCGGTGCGCTACCGCCGCTACCACGACCCGCGCCCGCTGCGCCAGGGACAGCCGCAGGTGGCCTGAGCCATGGACACGCGCATCCACCCCACGGCGCTCATCGAGACGGATGTGCAGCTCGGCCCCGGCTGCCAGGTGTGGGACAACGTGCACATCCGGCGCGGCGCGCGCATCGGCGCGCAGACCACCATCGGCGAGAAGACCTACATCGCCTACGACGTGCGCATCGGCGCGCGGGTCAAGATCAACGCCTTCGTGTACCTGTGCCACGGCGTGACCCTGGAGGACGGCGTCATGGTCAGCGCCGGCACCGTGTTCACCAACGACCGCTACCCGCGCGCCGCCACCCCCGACCTGCGCCAGCTGCGCCCCGCCGGGCCGGACGACGAGACCCTGCACACCCTGGTGCGGGCCGGCTGCACCATCGGCGCCCGCTGCACCATCGGCCCTGGCCTCACCCTGGGCCGCTTCGCCATGATCGGCATGGGCGCGGTGGTCACGCGCGAGGTGCCGGACTTCTGCCTGGCGCTGGGCAACCCGGCGCGGGTGGCCGGCTTCGTGTGCCGCTGCGGCCAGCCCCTGGGGCGGCTGGCCGACTTCCCCCTGGGCCACGTGCACCACGCCCGCTGCCCGCGCTGCGCGCGCCGCTACACCATCGAGGGCACGCGCGTGGTGGAGCGCCGGGCACACCGTGCCGAGGTGGCATGACCGCCCGCCACTGGGCCATCGTCGGCGCCGGCATGCTGGGCATGCATCTGGCGCTGGCCCTGCGCCGCCGCGGCGAGCGCGTCACCCTGCTGGAGGCGGCCGACCACCCGGGTGGGCTGGCCGATACCTGGCGGCTCGGTCCCCTGCGCTGGGACCGCCACTACCACGTCATCACCAGCGGCGACCGCCACCTGCTGCGCCTGCTGGACGAGCTGGGCCTGACCGACCGCCTGCGCTGGCGCCAGACGCGCACCGGCTTCTACATGGACGGGCGCTGGTATTCGCTGTCCAACAGCCGCGAGTTTCTCGCCTTTCCGCCGCTGGGCCCGCTCGACAAGGCGCGCCTGGCGCTCACCCTGTACGCCGGCGGCCACTGGTTCGACCCGGAGCGGCTGGACGGCCTGACCAGCATCGAGTGGCTGCGGCGCTGGT
>JALVPS010000474.1 GCA_027031685.1 Gammaproteobacteria bacterium
GGCGCGGCCCGCTCAGCGCGCCGGGCGGGCGGGAATGTCCGGCAGGTCGGTGTACACGTCGGCGTTCTGGGCGCGGTGGCGCAGGGCATGGTCCATGAGCACGATGGCCAGCATGGCCTCGGCGATGGGCGTGGCGCGGATGCCCACGCAGGGGTCGTGGCGGCCGGTGGTGACCACCTCCACCGGCTGGCCGGCGCGGTTCACCGTGCGCCCCGGGATGCGGATGCTGGAGGTGGGCTTGAGGGCGATGCTGACGGTGATGTCCTGGCCGCTGGAGATGCCGCCCAGGATGCCGCCGGCATTGTTGCTCAGAAAGCCCTCGGGGGTGATCTCGTCGCGGTGCTCGGTGCCCTTCTGCGCCACGCTGGCGAAGCCGGCGCCGATCTCCACCCCCTTGACGGCGTTGATGCTCATCATGGCGTGGGCGATGTCGGCGTCCAGGCGGGCGAAGACGGGCTCGCCCCAGCCGGGCGGCACGCCGGTGGCCACCACGTTGATGCGCGCGCCCACCGAATTGCCCTCCTTGCGCAGGGCATCCATGTAGGCCTCCAGCTCGGGCACCGCGTCCGGGTCGGGGCTGAAGAACGGGTTCTCCTCCACCGCGGCCCAGCTCCTGAAGGTCAGTTCGATGGGCCCGAGCTGCTTCATGTAGCCGTGGATCTCCACCCCGTAGCGCTCGCGCAGGTACTTCTTGGCGATGGCCCCGGCCGCCACGCGCATGGCCGTCTCGCGCGCCGAGGAGCGCCCGCCGCCGCGGTAGTCGCGCAGGCCGTATTTCTTGTAATAGGTGTAGTCGGCATGGCCGGGGCGGAAGCGGTCCAGGATGTTGCTGTAGTCCTTGGAGCGCTGGTCGGTGTTCTCGATGAGCAGGCCGATGGGCGTGCCGGTGGTCACCCCCTCGAACACGCCGGACAGGATCTTCACCCGGTCCGGCTCGCGGCGCTGGGTGGTGTGGCGCGTCTTGCCCGGGCGGCGCCGCTCCAGGTCGGCCTGCAGGTCGTCCTCCGACAGGGACAGGCCCGGCGGGCAGCCGTCCACGATGCAGCCGATGGCCGGACCGTGGCTCTCGCCGAAACTGGTGACGGTGAACAGCAGGCCAATGGTGTTTCCGGACATGGGGGCTTTCCAGCAGGGTCGGTCAGAAGACGATGGTGCGGTTGCCGTAGACCAGCACGGCGCGCCGCAGATGATGCCACACGGCCCGGGCCAGGACGATCTTCTCCAGGTCGCGCCCCTTGCGGATCAGGTCCTCCACGGCGTCTTCGTGGCTGACGCGCACCACGTCCTGCTCGATGATGGGGCCGGCGTCCAGCTCGGCGGTCACGTAGTGGCTGGTGGCGCCGATCACCTTCACGCCGCGCGCGTGGGCCGAGTGGTAGGGCCGGGCGCCGGGGAAGGCGGGCAGGAAGGAGTGGTGGATGTTGATGATGCGCTGCGGGTAGTGGGCGATGAAGTCGTCGCTGAGGATCTGCATGTAGCGCGCCAGCACGATGAAGTCGATGTCGTGCCCGGCCAGCAGTTCCAGCTGGCGGGCCTCCTGCTCGGCCTTGTTGTCGGCCGTCACCGGCAGGTGGTGGAAGTCGATGCCCAGCCGCTCCGCCACCGGCCCCATGTCCGGGTGGTTGCTGATGACCAGCGGGATCTCCACCCGCCACTCGCCGGACTCGTAACGCGCCAGGATGTCGTAGAAGCAGTGCGGCAGGCGCGACACGAACAGCGCCATGCGCGGCACCTCGGCCGTGAAGTGCAGCTGCCAGCGCATGTCGAAGCGCGCCCCCACCAGGGTATGGAAGTACTCGCCGATCTTGTCGCGCGGGATGGCGAAGTCGGCCAGATCCCACTCGATGCGCATGAAGAACACGCCCTGCTCCGGGTCCACGTGCTGGGCCAGGTGCAGGATGTTGCCACCATTCTTGTAGATGAACTCGGTGACCGAGATGACGATGCCCTTGCGGTCGGGACAGTGGATCAGCAGGATGGCGGACGGGGCGCCGGCATGGCTCATGGCTCGTTTCCTTGACGCGCAGCGGTGGACGGGGAACGGCGCATGGTATCAAATGTGGCCATCCGTTCCCGACAGGAGCCCCGCCATGTCACCCACCCGCTGGCTGTCCACCCTGCTACTGACCCTCGCCCTGCTGCCACCCGCCGCGCCGGCGCGCGAGCGCTGGCAAGGCCCCAACGGCGTCGAGATCAAGACCGGCATGACCAAGGCCGAGGTGCTGGGCCTGCTCGGCCAGCCGGCCTGGGCCGACACCCTGGACTGCGACGGGGCCAGCGGGCCGCGCCGCAGCGCCTTCTACTACCTGATCGACCACCCGCCCCTGCGCGATGCCCTGAGCCTGGTGTTCCACGGCATCTACCTGCGCGACATCCAGGTGCGCGCGGTGGGCGGGCACCCCGTCAACCGCTGACCCCGCCGCGGGAGGTATCGCATGCACGAGTTCCTGCAGCTGGAGGGCGGCTACCTGGCCATCGCCGCCTTCGTGCTCGGCGTCGCCACCTTCATCGCCACCCGCCCCTTCATGCCGCCCGGCGCGCCGCGCCGCATCATTCCCATCACCCTGGCCGTGCTGCTGGTGTTCATCGGCCTGCACTACTTCGCCACCCGCCACCGCATCCAGAGTGTCGTCAACGCCTTCGAGGCCGGCCGCACCATCCTGTGCGAGAACCGCAGCGGTGGACGCATGACCACCAGCATCGAGATCCGCCGGGCCGCCGGCTGGCAGATACGGGACGGCCTGTTCATCAACGACGACTACGAGCGGCCCTTCCACCCCGCCCGCTGCGTGGTGGGGCCGGAGCGCGCCACGGCCCCACCACGCAG
>JALVPS010000475.1 GCA_027031685.1 Gammaproteobacteria bacterium
GCGATCAGGCGGATGCGTCCGCCGGTCACCGCGCTGCCCGGCGGACGCATCCGCCTGATCGCCGACCTCGGCCGCGTGCGCATCGGCATGAACGTGCTCATCGCCGGCACCGGCGGCCAGGCCCGGGGACGGGTGGCCGACATCGTCGATGGCCAGGTGATGGCCGAGGTGATCCAGGCCCCCGCCGCGGGAATCGTCCTGGCCCAGGGGGCCAGCGTGCAGATCGGCGCCAGCCTGGTTCAGGCCCGGGGCGGTGCCTGGGGGCCACGCTGAGGCGGCGCCATGGCGGACGGGCTGCGGCGCATCCACCGGCTGAACCTGCGCGGGCCCGACCCGGCGCGGATGACGCGCCTGCGCCTGCGCCTGGAAGACGCCTTCCGCACCGCCAGCCTGCCGGGCCTGCCGCCACAGGCCCTGGTGCTGGTGCGGCGCCTGGATCTCGGTCTCGTCGACGCCGACAGCGAGGCCCCGCGGCTCGCCGCGCGCATCGACGAACGGGTCTGGAACCTTGCCGCCAGTGCGGTGTGCGTGGACGCGGCCGAACGGGCGGATGCCGGGGTGGTGTGGTTCAGCGACGCCCTGCAGGCCCACGCGGTCCTCTTCGCGCGCCTGCTCGACGGCCGACCGCCGCGGGCCTGGTACTGGCGGCGGCTGTTCCCGCAGGTACTGGCGGAAACCGGCCCGGCGGCCATCACCCGCCTGTGGCTGGCCAGCCTGGAAACCGCGGCCGGCCCCCTGGGACCGGCGCGGCTGCTGGAGGCGGTGCTGCAGCCGGCGCGCATCGAGCCGCTGCTCGACGCTCTCTCGCCAGACCTCGCCCGCCGCCTGCTGCATGCCCAGGGACAGGGCCCGAGCCTGGTGGCACGAGCGTCGGCGCAGGCCGGCATGGCCGACGGGGAAGGAGCGGTGGTGGGCCATATCGCCCCACCCCCCGTCGCGCCGCCCTGGCGGACGCTGATCCGGCGGGCGGCGCGGCGCTGGGGTCCGCACGACGTGCGCTGCCGCTGCCTGGCCCTGCAGGCCCTGTTCGGGATCCAGCCGGGCCGGCTGGGACGCGCGGACACCCTGCAACACCTGGACGTCGAGACCTGGCTGGCCGCTTGGGAGCATGAGACAGCGGTCGCCCCGGCGCGCAGGGCGGGGGCGAAGGGGCGCGGCACGAGGCCGGCCGGTACTCGCCCCGCCGCCCCTGGAGAGGCGACTGACGAGACCGCCCAGGGCGCGGCGACGCCCGACACCGGGAAGGCCGTGAAGGTGGCCACGCACACGCCGTCCGGGCCGGCGGCGCAGAACCCATCTCCGGTGCAGGCTCCGGGGGAGCAGGGGAGGCGGACGGAGAGTCGCGCCGGAGACACCGCCGGGCGGGATCCTGCCACTCCCCTGTCCCTGGCCTGGTGGCCGTCCCCGCACGCCGGCCTGGGCCTGCTGATCCCCCTCTGGCAACAGCTGGACCTGGGCGACCTGCTGACGCGCCACGAGGCCCTGCTGTCCCAGGACCTGCCCACGCGGCTGCTGCGCGAGCTGGCCCGGCGCTACCGGCTGGCGCCGGACGACCCCGCCCGGCGGCTCTTCGAACACCTGCCGGCGGGCCCGGCCGGCACACGGCCCCTGGCCCGCTTCGAGGCCCCCGGGGCCTGGTGGCGCCTGGCGGCCGGGCGGGGGGCGTTGCGCCGGCACGAGAAAGACGGGGTGGTGACCCTGCTCGAACCCCGGGGACGCTGGCGCCTGTTCCACGGTGAGGCGGCGCGGGCCGGGACCATCCTCCGCGACCGGGGTCTGGCGAACCGTCCCTGTTCCGCATCGCCCCCGCCCCCAGACGCCACCGCCCTGTGCCACGACCTGCTGCGCCTCGGCGCCTTCTACCTGCGCCGTCACGCCGGCCTGTCCCTGCGCGGCCTGGTCTGCCGCCGGGGCCGGGTGGCCCTGACCCCGACCCACTGGGACGTGGCCTTCGCCCTCGGCGACACCGACCTGCGCCTGCGCCGGGCCGCCCTGGACTGCGACCCCGGCTGGGTGCCCTGGCTGGGTCGCGTGGTGCAGTTCCACTATCTCGACGAGGAATGAACATGTGCAGCGAAACGGCCCACCGTGAAAAGACCTGGCGACCCGGCGCCGAGGCGTCACCGCCGCCGAACCTGGAACAGGTGGTGTGGGCCTGCCTGGGCCGGCTACTGTTCGCCGAGCCGGAGGTCGAGCCCCTGGGCGCCGAGCAGCACTACCTGTTCCGGCAGTACCGGGCCGTGCGTCACCTGGCCGACCCGGCCGCCGCCCTGGCGCGCTGCCTGGCGGAGCCGGTCCCCGCGGATGCCCCCCTGGCGCGCCTGGCGGCAGAGCAGGGCCTGACCCCCGGCGAGGTGCTGAGCGTCGCCCTGGCCCTGCTGGTGGAGGAAGAACCCATGATGGGCCGCCTGCTGGCCCACCTGCAGAACCCGGTGGGCGGCTCGCGTCCCACCCTGGGGCTGCTGACCGCGGCCCTGGCGCCGCTGGGCGACTGGCGGCCGGGCGACCTGCTCGCCGGCGCGGCGGTGGCCAACGACGTGCTGCGGGTGCTCGACGAGGGCGCGCCGCTGCCCGAGCGCGTGGTGGCGGTGCCCCTGGGCCTGGCCCTGGCCCTGCGCGGGCGTCCGCCGCTGGGCTCCGGCGTCCACGTCGGCCTGCCGGGCGAGCCCGTGCCGCTGCCGCCCTCGGTGCGCGGGGAGGCGTGCCGCCGGGCCGAGGCCCTGGGCGACGACGGGCCGTCCCTGCTGGTACTGCGCTGCGCCACGCCCGCCGAGGCCCGCTCGGTGGCCGCCGAGGTGGCCGCCTGCCTCGGCGGCCAC
>JALVPS010000476.1:0-2515 GCA_027031685.1 Gammaproteobacteria bacterium
CCTACGCCATGGGCCCTGTAGGGTGCGGTCAAGGCGCGCAGCGCCGGACCCACCGCCTGACGCGCGAAGCCGGGCGCGGCCCGGCGAGCCGTCCATCTTTCCCCTGGCCGCCCCGAGCATCGCAAGGCCTGGCCGGTATCAGCCCGAAGGGGCGCGCCAGGGATGGCGCGCGTTGGCCGCGCGAAGGGACGCGTCGGCCAACCCCGGTCAGGCCGAGAAGCGCAGGAAACAGGCGACCACTGGGGCGGCGCTTCTTTGGTGACTTTCTTGCCGCTGTTGGCAAGAAAGTCACTCGTGGCCGGGCAGCTCCCGTTGCTGTAAGCCTCATGCATGTCAGGCCACGAAGCGGGGCAATGCCCTTGCCGAAGGTGTCGTTCAAGTTGCCATTACCACGCCAGTACGTTGTTTCGCTGCCTGCAAGCTCATGGGCTTTGTTCCCACGATACTGCCTGGCAGCGAGCGACCTTTCTTGCTCGTCCAAGAAAGGTCGCCCAAAGAAGGACGCCCCTGCCGCGCTTCTCCCTGTGCTTCTCGCCCCGAACGGGGGTCGGCGGAAGGCACGTCCCTGTACCTCCGCCGACGCGCGCGATCCCTCGCGCGCCCCTGTCGGGCCATTCCCGCCCGGGGCTGCGATGCTCGGCGCGCGGCAAAGGGGGTGAGCGTCATTTCCTTGGTCCCGTGAACCAAGGAAATGATGCGAACGCCACGCCAGGATGGCGTGGCTGGGGGCTCTCGAAGCCACATGTGCCCCGCCATGGACGGCTAGACGATGCTTCGATTGCTGCGCCAACTTGGCGCATGCGGGCTTATCCGGCCGGTTGGGCCAGGGTGTCGATGCGCGCCCGGAAGGCGGCCATGAGGCGCGTGGTGAGCGGGCCGGGGCAGTGGGGGAGGGGGCGGCCGTCCACCTCGCGCACCGGGATCAGCTCGGCGCCGGTGCCGGTCAGCAGGCACTCGTCTGCGGTGTACAGGTCGTAGGGCGCCAGCGACTGCTCGCGCGCCGGAATGTCCAGCTCGGCGGCCAGCGTCAGCAGCAGACTGCGCGTGATGCCGGCCAGGGCGCCGTCGGTGACTGGCGGGGTCAGCAGCACGCTGTCGCGGGCCAGGAACAGGTTGTCGGCCGTGCCCTCGGCCAGGTGGCCGCGGGCGTTGAGCAGCACCGCCTCGTCGGCGCCGGCGTGGTGTGCCTCCAGGCGGGCCAGCACGGCGTTCAGGTAGTTGAGGCTCTTGATGCGCGGGTCCAGCCCGTCCGGCCCCAGGCGGCGCGTGGTGGCCGTGACCAGGCGCACGCCGCGCCGCCGGCGCGCCTCGTCCACCAGCGCCAGCGGGGCGGCGATGACGATCAGATTGGGCGTCTGGCAGGGGGTGGGGTCGATGCCCAGTGGGCCGGGGCCGCGGGTGACGATCAGGCGCAGGTAGCCGGCCGGCCCGGGGTAGGCGGCCACCACCGCGTGCACGATGTCGGCGATCTCGGCCAGCGGCCGGGGCAGGCGCAGGGCGATGGCGCGCGCCGAGTCGGCCAGGCGCGTCAGGTGCTCTGCCAGCAGGAAGGGCCGGCCGTGGTAGAAGCGGATGCCCTCGAACACCCCGTCACCGTACAGCAGGCCGTGGTCGGTGACCGGGATGCGGGCCTGGTCCAGGGGCCGGATCTCGCCATCCAGCCAGCAGATGCCGCGCGCCGTCATGCGCCCTCCCTTGGGTCAATGAGGTTGACCTGTGGGAGTGTCCGCCAAGCGGCCCTATAATGTCAACATGGTTGACTCGAATGACCGCCGCGAGGCGGAGCTGAACGCCGCGCTGGAAGCCCTGCACTTCGGCTTTCGCGCCCTCACCGCGCGCCCCGACGCGCGCCTGGCGGAGCTGGGCTACTCGCGCGTGCACCACCGCATCCTCTACTTCCTGGGCCGCAATCCGGACGTGAGCGTGCAGGCGCTGCTGGACATCATGCGCGTCTCCAAGCAGTACCTGCACCGCCCGCTGCGACGGCTGGTGGAGGACGGCTACGTGACGGCGCGTCGCGACGCGCGCGACAGGCGCCTCAAGCGGCTGCGCCTGACGGCGCGCGGGCGGGCCCTGGAGGCGCAACTGAGCGGGGAACAGCGGGCGCGATTGGCGGCGGTGTTCGAGCGCGCCGGGCCGGCGGCGGAGGCCGGCTGGCGGCGGGTGATGGCCCTGCTGGCCGAGGGCCTGTGAGGCTGGCTCAGGCGGCCAGACAGGGCGCAGCCCAGCGAGCCGTCCTCTCTTCCCCTTTGGCCGCCCCGAGTATGGCAGGGCTGGCTGGGTGAGCGTCATTTCCTTGGTCCAGTGAACCAAGGAAATGACGCGAACGCCCGGCCAGGGACGGTCGGGCTGGGG
This sequence comes from Gammaproteobacteria bacterium, assembly GCA_027031685.1. Taxonomy (GTDB): domain Bacteria; phylum Pseudomonadota; class Gammaproteobacteria; order UWMA-0217; family UWMA-0217; genus JALVPS01. The sequence goes on from JALVPS010000476.1 coordinate 2,356, forward strand.
GTCGGCGAAGGCAGGAACGTTGCGCCAGGGATGGCTGGTCCACGCTTCAATTGCCGTGCCATCTCGACGCCCCAATCGGCGGGTCCGCTTCGCTTGACCCGTATATGGTCTCCTCCCGTATTGCAAGCACTTGTTTGCCGTCGTGACAGGGACAGGTGTG
>JALVPS010000476.1:2525-2817 GCA_027031685.1 Gammaproteobacteria bacterium
CGCCATGGCTATGCCAACCCCGCCCAGGTGCGTGCCGCCCACACCCCCGTGGCCCAGGCCGCGTGATTTTTGTGCAAAACAGTGTCCAAATATTCCGGGGCTTTACAATGGGCTTCGTTTCCACCCCCGGTGCACGGCAGCGAGCGACCTTTCTTGCTCGTCCAAGTACCCTCTCGACGCCCCAATCGGCGGGTCCGCTTCGCTTGACCCGTATATGGTCTCCTCCCGTATTGCAAGCACTTGTTTGCCGTCGTGACAGGGACAGGTGTGCTTCCGTATATCCGGCCTTTCT
>JALVPS010000477.1 GCA_027031685.1 Gammaproteobacteria bacterium
GTGCGCCCGTCCTGCTCGAAGCGCGTGAGGCGGAAGCGCACGGTCTCCTGCTCGTGGATCTTGCCCAGGTTGTGGTCCAGGCGCTCCACCTCCAGCCAGCTGGCGTCGGGCATGACCATGCGCCAGCTGGCCAGGTTGTCCAGCGTGGTGCCCCACAGCACGGCCTTCTTGCCGCCGGCGTTCATGGCGATGTTGCCGCCGATGGTAGAGGCATCCTGCGAGGTGGGGTCCACCGCAAACACGTAGCCGGCGGCCTCGGCCCGCTCCGCCACGCGGCGCGTGACCACCCCGGCGCCGGCGCGCACGGTGGGCACCGGGTCGGCCACGCCGGGCAGCGCGCGCAGCTCGACCTCGCCCAGGGACTCCAGCTTCTCGGTGTTGATGACCGCGCTGCGGGCGTCCAGGGGCACGGCGCTGCCGGTGTAGCCCGTGCCGCCGCCGCGCGGGATGACCGTCAGGTCGTGTTCGATGCACACCCGCACCAGGGCCGCCACCTCCGCCTCCGTGTCCGGCGTGAGCACCACGAAGGGCAGCTCCACCCGCCAGTCCGTGGCGTCGGTGACGTGCGACACCCGCGCCAGGCCGGAGAAGTCGATGTTGTCCGGGGCGGTGACGCGGCGGAAGGCGTGCATCAGGCGCTCGCGCAGCCGGCGCGTCTCGGCCAGGCCCCGCTCGAAGGCGTCCACCGCCGCGCAGGCCTGTTCCGCCAGCCACAACGCCTGCTGGTTGCCCCCGGCGCGGGCCTCGATCTGCCGCAGCCGGTGGCGCATGGCCGCCACCAGGGCCGCCTGCCGCCTGGGGTTGTCCAGCAGGTCGCTCTCTATATAAGGGTTGCGGCGCACCACCCACAGGTCGCCCAGCACCTCCAGCAGCATGCGCGCCGAGATGCCCGTGCGCCGCTGGCCGCGCAGATCCTCCATGGCCTGCCAGGCCGCCTCGCCCAGCAGGCGGGTCACGATCTCGCGGTCGGAGAACGAGGTGTAGTTGTAGGGGATCTCCCGGATGCGGGCGGTGGGGTTCATGGCTGGGCGACGGCCGTCACGGCGTGGAACAGGGGCGCGATCTTAGCACCCCGCCCGGCCTTGCCGCAGATTTACGCCACCGCCGCGGGGTTCGCCCCGCGCCTCTGGCCGCCATGTGTGGCATTTTTCATACACCTGCCACAAGAAGCGCTTGACAAGCCGCACACAACCCCGTCGGCGCCGCCCGCGGACGCCCCGTCGGGCGCCCCCGCGACGGTTCTGTGCTGACGCAAACGCAACGCCGCCGGGGACAAATTTGTTCCTTATCAAACAGATAGATGGACGGCGTTGTTCACAAACCACCTTCAGTTGCGCGCCGCCGACGGGCGAGGCGCCAAAAGTGTTGCAAAATACGGACAGTGCGGCTATATTCGCCACTAACTCCTTATGGAGTTGACGCAAAAAATTTCAAACTAGGAGATTGTGAAGATGAAAAAGAGTCTGATTGCAGCTGCGGTCGCCGCAGCAGTGGCAGCTCCCTCCGCCATGGCCGACATCACCATGGGCGGTCAGCTCCAGGCGGAAGTCGTCAGCGCCTCTGGCGACGGCTCCACCTCTGGCCTGTACCTCACCGACGGTTGGGAAGGCGGCAAAGGTGGTGACAACAAGGGCAATGCCTCTGCCTTCTTCGTGAAGGGCGCCCACAAGATGGGCGGCCTGACCGGTCTGTGGAAGCTAAACTTCAATCCGAAGTACAACACGTCCGACAAGTTTGCAGATACCGATAACGATGGGACCCCTGATTCCACTGTAACCAGTGGCCCCAGCATCGGCGTTCGTGACGCCTTTATCGGGCTGAAAGGTGGTTTCGGCACCGTGCTGTTCGGTCGCCTTTCCACCCCGTACAAGAGCAGCACCGTCAAGTGGGATCCGTTCCTGGCCACCTTCCTGCAGGCCCGGGGCAACAACGGCATGAGCGCCCTGCACAACGGCTATGCCGACGACGTCGTGGCCTACGCCAACAAGTTCGGCCCGGCCACCGTGGTTGCCGCCGTTGCCTTCGACGAGTCCGACGACAACCCCAATGGTGACGGCGACGCCGACGGCGATCACGCCCTCACCGCTTCCGTCAACGTACCGGTAGGTCCAGTCGAGGTTGCCATCGCCTACATCGACACCGGGGGCATCCATGGCCTGGTGGACGGCACCAGCGACTATGAGGCCGCCAAGATCGGCGTCAAGTTCTCCAGCGGCGCCATCACCGTAGCCGGTCACTACGAGACCATCGACCAGGGCGGCAACGATCTGGCCGACGTCATGTTCCTCACCGGTTCCTTCAAGGCCGGCAGCAACACCTTCTCGGCCAGCTATGGCCAGACCAGCCCCGACACCGGCGACGACGCCACCTACTGGGCCGTCGGTGTGAAGCACGCCTTCTCCAAGAAGGTCTCCACGCTCATCGGTGTCACCGGCAGCGACAACTTCGACTTCAGCGACGCCACCGACGACGACATCACTCGCTTCGGTATCAGCACGCGCGTGAAGTTCTGATCGGACTTCAGTCCTGCCGAAAAGGAAAGGCGGCCCTCGGGCCGCCTTTCTCTTGTGCGCCCAGCATGGGCGCACCCCTGCGGGTGAAAGTCCCGTCACGAGCTGGTCACGGCGAGTGAAGTGAAGCGCAACTGCGGGAGGGTGACCGACCGTGGGGAGGAAGCGTGGAGCGTAAACCGCGAGCCGACGAACAGACAAAATCGTCGGGAGCGATTTTGAACAGCCGCAGGCTGGCCCGAAGGGCGAGCCCCAGGGATGGGGTGAGTAAACCGGATACAAGGCACTGCCGAG
>JALVPS010000478.1 GCA_027031685.1 Gammaproteobacteria bacterium
CAGGTGATGCGCGCCCTGTGCGCGGGCTACCGGGACGCCCCGCCGCCGGTGCCCCTGCTGGTGCTGTGCAGCGGCGCCGACCGCACGGTGCCGCTGGCCCACTGCCGGGCCACCGCCGCCTGGGCGCGCTGCGAGACGCTGGAGCTGGCCGGGTCCAGCCACCTGGGGCCGCTGCTGGGGCCGCAAGCGCCGGCGGTGGCCCGGCAGGTGGCCGACTGGCTGGACGCGCGCCTCAGAACAGGCCCTTGAGCTTGCCTTTCAGCTTCTCTTCCAGCTGCCGCTGCAGTCGTTCCTCCTTCTCCTTCGCCTTGCGGCGCAGCTCCGCCTCTTTCTCCCTGGCCTTGCGGCGCAGTTCGGCGGCCTTGGCCTTCTTCTTGGCCTCCAGTTCCGCCTTCAGCTTGGCCTTCTTGCGCTCCAGCTCGGCCTTGGCGCGCTGCTTGGCCACCTCGTCCAGGCGCAGCTTGAAGCGCAGGTGGTCGAAGGGCCCCTGGATGTTGAGGGGGATGTAGGTGCGCGCCTTCTCGCCCGGCTGGGCCAGCGACACGGTGTAGTCCAAGCGGCGCGCCGGCAGGTCCACGCGCCCCTCGCCGCGGGCCTGGAAGACGGGGGCGATGATGCGCAGGTCGTCGTTGCGGATCACCCCCTGGGTGATCTTTCCGCTGGCGGTGAGGCGGGTGAAGCGGGTGCGGTCGGTGGGGGTCTCGGCGAGGGGCGGCTTGCCCTGCAGCCGCCGCCAGAGGTTGCGCGCCTCGGTGATCTTGCGCGCCAGCCGCGAGCCCTTGATGGTGCCCTCGCTGAAGCGGGCCTGGAACTCGCCGTTCAGGCCCCGCTCCAAGGCGCCCACTGTGGCCCCGGCGGTGTGCAGGCGGGCGTGGAAGTCGGCCGCGCCGGACAGGTAGCGGTCGCCGAACAGGGTCTGCAGGATCTCCTCCGAGCGCACGCCGCTCAGGTCCACCCGCGCCTGGTAGCGGGGTGGCGAGTGGCGCACGTCGAGGCGGGCCTCGATGTGCGCCTTCCCCCGGTAGGCGCGGGCGGCCAGGGGCTTTACCTCCAGCACGCCGTCGCGGGCGCGCAGGGTGAGCGTGGCGTCCTCGAACACCAGCTTGTGCACGGTCAGGTGGCGGATGCGGGCGGTGCCGGCCAGGTCCAGCTTGCGCAGGGCGTCGAGCGGCAGGGCGATAGGCGTGTCGCCGGCGCCGCCCTGGCCCCCCTGCCCCGCCTTGCCGGCCGGCGCGGCGGCGGGCGGCGGCAGGTAGCGGTCCAGGTCGATGCGATCCAGGGTGAGGTCGAAGCGCAGCGCCTGACGCGCCAGGTCGGCCACCTCGAGGCTGCCGCTGAGCCGTGAGTCGTCCAGGCTGGCCTGCAGCGGGTCCAGGGCCAGGCGGCGGCGGTCGCCGTGCACGGTGAAGCTGAGCCGGGCCTTGCCCAGCACGGCCGGATCGCGTGTGGCGGGCGGGGTGATGCCCAAGCGGCGCAGCAGCTCGCGCGGGCTGAAGGCGTTGGTCTGAAAGCGGCCCTGGTAGCGCGGCGCATCGATGAACTGGCGCACGGCCAGCTGGCCGTCCAGGGTCACGCCGGCGGCGGCCAGGTGCAGGGGGGCGAGGTCCAGGGCCTGCTTGTGCTGGTCGACCTTGAGGTCGGCGCGGGCCTGCAATGGCAGGCCGTCGGCGGGCAGGCCGTCGCCGCGCAGCACGCCGTCCACGGTCAGGCCGCTGAGGGCGAGGCGGCCGCTGCCGGCATCGCCCTTGAGGTGGCCGCGCAGGGTGGCCTGGGCCTGCACCGCGCCGGGCAGGGCCAGCTCGGCGCGCAGGTCGGCGTCGGCCAGGTAGCGCTTGCGCTCCGGATCGAGGGTGAAGCGCCCGTCCAGGTGCAGGGTGACCGTGGGGCCGTCCTGCAGGTGGGCGGTGAGGTCGAGGCGGGCCGGCATGGGCTGCCCCAGCGCCAACGGGCCGGCGCGCAGGTTGAGGGGCTCGATGCGCAGGCGCGTGCCGCTCTGCGCGTCGCTGTAGCGGATGCGGGCGTCCACCAGGCGCAGGCCGGCGATGCGCAGCTCGACGGGCAGGCGGGCCGGGCCGCCGGCGGCCGGCTTCTTCTCCTTCTCTGCCGGCTCCCGGCCGGCGCGGGCCAGATCGGACCAGTTGTTCCGCCCCCTGGCGTCGCGCGCCAGGTTGAGGGTCACGCCGCGCAGCACGATGTCCTTGGCCTCCACCCGCTTCTTGAGCAGCGGCAGCAGGGCCACGTGCACGTCCACCCGCTCGAAGCTGGCGAAGGGCCGCTCGCCGAAGCCGGGCGCGTTGCCCAGCTCGGTGCGGCCCAGGTCCAGCCCCAGCCAGGGGTAGAACGACCAGCGGATGTCGCCGGCGATGCGCAGCGTGCGGCCGGTGCGCTTCTGCACCTGGGCGGCGATGTCGTCCTTGAAGTCGTTGGGATCGAAGGTGGCCACCAGCAGCGCGCCGGCGCCCACCACCAGCAGCACCAGCAGGAGCAGGCCCAGCAGCAGCCACTTGAGCGCCTTCATGGCCCGTCCTCCCCGGGCGCCGCCGCGCGCCGCCAGGTGCCGGACTTGCCGCCGCGCTTCTCCAGCAGGCGCACGTCGGTCATGGTCATGCCGCGGTCCACGGCCTTGCACATGTCGTAGATGGTGAGCAGGGCCACCTGCACGGCGGTGAGGGCCTCTATCTCCACCCCGGTGCGGCCGCGCGTCTCGGTGCGCGCCTGACAGCGGATGGCGGCGCGCTCGGCCAGCACGTCGAAGCTCAGCTCCACGTGGGTGAGCGGCAGGGGATGGCAGAGGGGGATGAGGT
>JALVPS010000479.1 GCA_027031685.1 Gammaproteobacteria bacterium
GCCCCACAGCCGCATCGCCCTGGACGCCATGGGCGGCGACCACGGCCCGTCGGTGACCGTGCCGGCCGCCCTGGCCGCCCTGGACCGCTATGCCGACATTGAGGTCATCCTGGTGGGCGACGAGGGCGCCCTGCGCGCCGCCCTGGCCGGCCACGGCGGCGCGGAGCGGGAGCGGCTGCGGCTGCACCACGCCTCCCAGGTGGTGGACATGGACGAGGCCCCCGCCCAGGCCCTGCGCAACAAGAAGGACTCCTCCATGCGCGTGGCCATCGACCTGGTCAAGCGGGGCGAGGCGGACGCCGCCGTCAGCGCCGGCAACACCGGCGCCCTCATGGCCACCGCCAAGTTCGTCCTCAAGACCCTGCCGGGCATCGACCGGCCGGCCATCTGCACCGCGCTGCCCTCCCTGGGCGGCCACACCCACATCCTCGACCTGGGCGCCAACATCGACTGCTCCGGCGAGCAGCTCTACCAGTTCGCCGTCATGGGTTACGCCCTGGTGTCGGCGGTGGACGACAAGCCCGAGCCGCGCGTGGGCGTGCTCAACGTGGGCCAGGAGGCCATCAAGGGCAACCCGCGCGTCAAGGAGGCCAACCGCCTGCTACAGGACAGCCCCATCAACTACATCGGCTACGTGGAAGGCGACGACATCTACAGCGGCACCGCCGACGTCATCGTGTGCGACGGCTTCGTGGGCAACGTGGCGCTCAAGACCAGCGAGGGCCTGGCCAAGATGGTGTCCACCAATATCAAGCGCGAATTCATGCGCAATATCTTGACCCGCCTGGCGGGGCTATTTGCCAGCCCGGTGCTGAGTGCCTATCGTCGCAAGATCGACCCGCGCCTGTACAACGGGGCCAGCCTGCTGGGCCTGAACGGCATCGTCATCAAGAGCCACGGCGGGGCGGACGAGGTGGCCTTCGCCAACGCCATCAAGATCGCCCGCCTGGAAGTGCGCCAGCAGGTGCCGCGCCGCATCCACTCGCTGCTGGAGCAGGTACTGTTGAACTGACCCGCCCGGGTCCCTTCCGCCACTGGAGTCCCCTATGCACGCTCGAATCACCGGCACCGGCAGCTACCTCCCCGACCGGATCCTCACCAACCAGGACCTGGAGCGGATGGTGGACACCTCCGACCAGTGGATCCGCGAGCGCACGGGGATTCGCGAGCGTCACTTGGCCGCCGAGGGCGAGACCACCCGCGACCTGGCCGAGCAGGCCGCCCGCCGCGCCCTGGACATGGCCGGCCGCCGCCCCGAGGACCTGGACCTCATCATCGTCGCCACCACCACCCCGGACAAGGTCTTCCCCAGCACCGCCTGCCTGCTGCAGCAGAAGCTGGACAACCACGGCGCCACCGCCTTCGACATCCAGGCCGTGTGCACCGGCTTCGTGTACGCCCTGGGCGTGGCCGACAAGTTCATCCGCTTCGGCTCGCACCGCTGCGCCCTGGTGGTGGGCGCCGAGACCCTGTCGCGCATCGTCGACTGGACCGACCGCGGCACTTGCGTGCTGTTCGGCGACGGCGCCGGCGCCGTGGTGCTGGAAGCCGCCGACGAGCCGGGCATCCTCTCCACCCACCTGCATGCCGACGGCAGCTACGAGGAACTGCTGCACGTGCCCGCCGGCATCTCCGCCGGCTACGAGCGGGTGCAGGCCGGCGAGGCCTACGTGCAGATGAAGGGCAACGAGGTGTTCCGCATGGCGGTCAACACCCTGGGCCGCATCGTGGACGAGACCCTGGCCGCCAACGGCCTGGACAAGGGGGACATCGACTGGCTCGTGCCGCACCAGGCCAATATCCGCATCATTCAGGCCACCGCCCGCAAGCTGGACATGGACATGGACAAGGTCGTCGTCACCGTCGACCGCCACGGCAACACCTCCGCCGCCTCCATCCCTCTGGCCCTGGACACCGCCGTGCGCGACGGCCGCATCCGCCGTGGCGAAACCGTACTCATGGAGGCCTTCGGCGGCGGCTTTACCTGGGGGTCGGCGCTGCTGCGTTTCTGAGCGCCGTGGGGCAGGGGCGGGTCTTCGAGGACGTGCGCTGGATGGAGCGCGCCCTGGCGCTGGCGCGCGAGGCGGCCGTGGCCGGCGAGGTGCCGGTGGGCGCCGTGCTGGTACGGGACGGCGCCCTCGTCGCCGAGGGCCGCAACCGCCCCATTGCCGACCACGACCCCACCGCCCATGCCGAGATCGTCGCCCTGCGCGCCGCCGGCCGCCGCCTGGCCAACTACCGCCTGCCGGGCACCACGCTGTACGTCACTCTGGAGCCCTGCACCATGTGCATCGGGGCCCTGGTTCACGCGCGCGTGCAGCGGCTGGTGTTCGGCGCCCCCGACCCGCGCACCGGCGCCGCCGGCAGCGTCATCGACCTGGCCCGCGCCCCCTTCCACAACCATCGGCTGGCGGTCACTGGCGGCGTGCTGGCCGAGGCCTCGGCCGAGTTGCTGCGCGACTTCTTCCGGCGTCGCCGCTGAGATCCTCCGCTTCAGAAGACGATGGGCCGCTCCGTGGTGCTGCGCCGGCGGATGCGCAGCGGCTGGCCCGGTGCCGTGTGGGTGTCGATGCGCAGTGAGGCGGTGCGCGACTGGCGGGACTGCTCGAGACGCAGCCACTCGCGCAGGGCCTGGGCGTTGTCGCGCACCACCGGATCGCCCGGCGCCAGGCGGCGCGCCTGCTCCAGCCAGGCCAGGGCGGTGGTGCGGTTGCGCAGCATGGCGTGCGCCAGGGCCAGGTTGTTGGCCAGGCGCGCGTTGGCGGGATCGCGCCGCAGCTGCTGGCTGTAGATGCGGA
>JALVPS010000480.1 GCA_027031685.1 Gammaproteobacteria bacterium
CCTTGCGGCGCGCCTGGCGCAGCTCGTCGAAACGGCTCGCGATGCGGCTCATAGCTCGATGCCCTCCAGGCGGGCCACGGTGTTGATGTCCTTGTCGCCCCGGCCGGACAGGTTGACCACCACGATCTGGTCGCGCGCCAGGCGAGGCGCCAGCTGCATGGCCCAGGCCAGGGCGTGGCTGGACTCCAGGGCGGGGATGATGCCCTCGGTGCGGGTCAGACTGTGGAAGGCCAGCATGGCCTCCTGGTCGGTGACCGCCACGTACTCGGCGCGGCCGGTGTCCTTGAGCCAGGCGTGCTCGGGACCCACGCCGGGGTAGTCCAGGCCGGCCGAGATGGAGTGGGTCTCGATGATCTGCCCGTCGTCATCTTCCATCAGGTAGGTGCGGTTGCCGTGCAGCACGCCGGGCCGGCCGGCGCACAGCGGCGCGGCGTGGCGGCCGGTGTCCAGCCCCTCGCCGGCCGCCTCCACGCCGTACATGGTCACGCCCTCGTCGCCGATGAAGGGGTGGAACAGGCCGATGGCGTTGGAGCCACCGCCCACGCAGGCCACCAGCGCATCCGGCAGGCGCCCCTCGGCGGCCAGGATCTGGCGCCGCGCCTCGCGGCCGATGACGGCCTGGAAGTCGCGCACCATGGCCGGATAGGGGTGCGGGCCGGCCACCGTGCCGATGATGTAGAAGGTGTCGTCGACGTTGGTCACCCAGTCGCGCATGGCCTCGTTGAGGGCGTCCTTGAGGGTGGCCGAGCCGGAAGTGACCGGCACCACCTCCGCCCCCAGCAGCTTCATGCGGTACACGTTGGGGGCCTGGCGCTGGATGTCCTCGGCGCCCATGTAGACGACGCATTCCAGGCCCAGCCGCGCGGCCACGGTGGCGGTGGCCACGCCGTGCTGGCCGGCGCCGGTCTCGGCGATGATGCGCGTCTTGCCCATGTGGCGCGCCAGCAGGGCCTGGCCGATGGTGTTGTTGATCTTGTGCGCGCCGGTGTGGTTCAGGTCCTCGCGCTTGAGGTAGATGCGCGCCCCGCCCAGCTCGGCGCTCCAGCGCTCGGCGAAGTACAGCGGGCTGGGCCGGCCCACGTACTGGGCCAAGTCGCGGTCGAACTCGGCCTGGAAGTCGGCGTCATCGCGCAGGCGCTCCCAGGCGGCGCGCAGGGCCTGCAGCGGCTCCATGAGCGTCTCGGCGACGAAGATGCCCCCGTAGGGGCCGAAGTGGCCGCGCTCGTCCGGCAGGAGGGTGCCTGGCGGCGGCAGGGTGTCAGGGCTGGCAGTCGACACGTCGTACCTCGTTCATCAAGCGTTCGATCAGGGCGGCATCCTTGATGCCGGGGGCCGACTCCACGCCGCTGCTGAGGTCGATGCCCCAGGGGCGCACGGTGGCGATGGCCTCGGCCACGTTGTCCGGGTTCAGCCCGCCGGCCAGCAGCCAGGGGCGCGGCAGGACCAGCCCGCGCAGGGTGGACCAGTCCATGGTGCGGCCGGTGCCGCCCGCGGCGCCCGGCGCGTGGCTGTCGAGCAGGAAGGCGGCCGCGTCGGGGTAGGCGGCGGCGTAGGCGGCCGCGTCGGTGCCCCCGGCCAGGCCCACGGCCTTGATGTAGGGCAGGCCGAAGGTGCCGCAGTCGGCCGGGCACTCGTCGCCGTGGAACTGCAGCAGGGTGAGCGGCACCTCGGCCAGCACGGCCTCGATGGTCTCGCGGCGGGCATCCAGGAACAGTCCCACGGCGGCCACGAAGGGCGGCAGCGCGGCGACGATCTCGCGCGCCCGGGCGGCGTCCACGTAACGGGGGCTGCGCGGGTGGAACACCAGCCCGATGGCATCGGCCCCGCAGCGGGCCGCCGTCTCGGCGTCCTCGGGCCGGGTGATGCCGCAGATCTTGACTCGGGTTCGCATCGTCACCGCCGGTTCAAAGCGCGAATGGTAACAAATCGCGCCCCGCTCAGCCGTAGCGCACCGGTGGCGGCGGCTCGGGCAGGCCGAAGCGGGCCGGGTAGCGCACCCCCACCAGGTACAGGCCGTGCGGCGGGGCGGTCACGCCGCCCTGGCGACGGTCGCGCAGGGCCAGCAGCTCGCCGGCCCAGCCCACCGGCCGCTCGCCCTTGCCGATGGCGATGAGCACGCCGGCGATGTTGCGCACCATGTGGTGCAGGAAGGCGTTGGCGGTCACGTCCAGGTACAGGCACTCGCCGTCGCGGGTGACGGCGATGGACTCGATGCAGCGCCGCGGGTGGCGCGCCTGGCAGCCCAGGGCGCGGTAGGTGCTGAAGTCGTGCTCGCCGCGCAGGGCCTGGGCGGCCTCGTGCATGCGGGCCGCGTCCAGCGGCCGGTGCACCCAGGTGACGCGCCGCGCCAGCAGGGCCGGCCGCGTCGGGCGGTTGAGGATCACGTAGCGGTAGCTGCGCGCCGTGGCCGCGTAGCGGGCGTGGAAGTCGTTCGCCACGTGGCGCGCCCAGCGCAGGGCCACGTCGGGCGGCAGGTGACTGTTCACACCCAGCAGCCAGGCCCGGTCGGGGCGCTCGGCCGCGGTCTCGAAATGCACCACCTGCGTCTGGGCGTGCACACCGGTGTCGGTGCGGCCGGCGCACACCACGCCCACCGGCGCGGCGGCCACCCGCGCCACGGCGGCCTCCAGTACCGCCTGCACGGAGGGAGCGTGGGGCTGTTTCTGCCAGCCGTGATAGCGGCTGCCATCGTACTCGACGCCGAGGGCGATCTTCATGCGGGCTGCGGTTGGCGGAAACGACGGGGGCCAGGCGCGACGCCTGGCCCCCCACGGGTCACACGGTGGTGTGCGTTCAGCCGAGCTGGTCGAGCAGCTCCTGCGCCTCCTGCTTCTGCTCGTCGTTGCCATTGGCGACGACCTCCTCCAGGGCCTCGCGCGCCCCTTCGTCGTCGCCCATATCCATATACGCCTTGGCCAGGTCCAGCTTGGTGGCCATCTCGTCGGCGCCCGTGGTCATGCTGGTCAGCTCGTTGTCCACGTCGGCCAGAGTCAGCTCGCTCCCCTCCACGGAGAACTCGCCACCCAGATCGGGCGCGTTGTCGCGCAGCGAGGCCAGATCCTCGTCCTCGTTGGTGTCGATCTGCAGCGACTTGCTGAGCTCGTCCAGATCCGGCAGGCGGAATTCGCCGGCCAGATCCTTTTCGATCTCCACGCCGGCATCCTCTTCCTCGTCCACCGACGAGAGCGACACGGTCTCCGGCGCGGCGCCACCCAGCGACTGGTCGAGCGCACCGCCGGTGAGCGAGGCATCCAGATCGAAGCCGGTATCGGCCGGCTGATCCGGCACGCTCTGCACGGCGCTGGCGGCCAGGGCATCCAGATCGGCGCCGGAGAACATGTCGTTGTCGGGCGCCAGCTCCTTGCCCATGGCGGCCACCTTCTGCCAGGCCTCGGGGTCCTTGGCCGACAGCTCGTCCTTCACCTCGCCGGCCAGGCGAGCGAAGGCATCGCTGTCCTTCGCGCCGTGATAGGCCTCCAGCAGCTTGACCTTGTAGTCGGTGCGGTCCGGGTGTTCCTCGACGGCCCCCTTGAGCAGCTTCACCGCCTGCTCGTACAGGCCATAGGCCAGGTAGACGTTGGCCTCGGACAGCACCTCGTCCTCCTCGCCCGGTTGCAGCTCGGCAATGGAGGCGCTGGTGGTGGCCGGACCGGCCTCCTCTTCCGACACCTGCAGATCGTCCATGTCCAGCACGATGGTCTGGGTCTTCTCCTCGCCCTCGCCCTCCGCCTCGGCGACCGGCACCTCGGTGGCCTCGGCCTCGACGAACGTCTCCTCGGCAGGCGGCTCGGTCAGCTGTGTCTCGCCCGGACCGACCTCCGGCTCACCCTCGCCCGTGAAGGCCTGGGTGCCCCCGTCCTCCCCGGCCGGCGCGGGCGCCGGCTCCGGCTCCGACTTCTTGCGGCGGAACACCAGCCAGGCCAGCGCGGCCAGCAGCAGGGCGCCAAGGCCGGCCCCCATGAGCAGGTTGGGGTTCTTGCGCAGATCCTCGCCCAGGCTGGGCGCGGCCTCTTTTTCCGCAGTCTGCTCCGGTTCGGCCTGGGCGAGCTGGGTGGGTTCCTCTCCAACCGTGGCGGGCTCCTCCGGCTGCGCCTCGGGCTGGGCGGCCTCCTCGCCGGCCAGCCCACCTGCCTCCTCGGCCGGCTGCCCGGGCTGTTCGGGCTGCCCGGCGGCGGCCGTGGCCTCCTCGCCACCGGCCGCGGCGGCCGCCTCGCCGCCCTCGCCTTCGCCAGGCTGCCGGGTCAGCTCGGCGCCGCCCAGTTTCTGTTGCAGCTCGGCCAGCTGGGCATCCTTGAGCTGGATGAGGCGGTCCTTGGCCTGCAGGAGGGCTTCCAGTTCCGCCACGCGCGATTTGAGCTCCTTGTTTTCCTGCAGGGCTGACTCCAGCTGCTCGCGCAGCAGCGCCACCTCCTTCTCGTCCCCGGCGCCGGCCTTCTCGGTGCCGGCCTTCGCCGTGCCCTGGGCGGCACCGCCCTTCTCCCCACCTTCCGGCGCAAGGATCTCCAGCCCGGCCGTGGACTTCTCTTCCTTGCCCGCCGTGGCGCCGGCACCCGCCTTCCCCGGGGCCTCGGCCTGCTCGGCGACCTTCTGCTGCGGCACCGGCGCCTCCGCCAGCTTGCTGCGGTACTGGCGCCACAGGGCATTCTGCCGGGCCACCTCCTGGCGGGCCTCACGCGGGTCGATGGCGGCCACCGTCTGCTCGTCGGGCACGCGCAGCACGTAGCCGGCCTTGAGCAGGTTCATGTTGCGGTTGATGAAGGCGCGCGGGTTCTGGCGCAGAAAGCCGACCATGACCTGGTCGATCTTGGCGCCCAGCGACGGACTGTAGCGCTTGGCGATGGAGAACAGGGTGTCGCCACGCTGCACCACGTAGGTGTCGCCCGGCGCGGCCGGGGCCGGGGCCGCCTCCTCGACGACGGTCTCTTCTACCGCCGGTATGGCCTCTTCCTCCACCGGATAGGTCTCGGCCAGTGGCAACTCATCCAGTTTGCTGCCCTCCAGGTCGAAGGGCTCGACCTGCTCGGTCACCACCTCGCCCCCGCCGACCGGATAGGTCTCCACGTCTCCCTGGGCCACGGTCCCGGCCGGCGCGGGGGCCTGGTCCACGAAGGGGGGCAGCCCCTCGCCGATGTCCTTGGCCAGCACATCCACCGCCACTTCCTTCACCTCGGCCACCGGCAGGCCCTGCTTTTCGACCACATTTTCCTCGACCGCCACCTCGACGGGGGCCACGGGCTCGGCCTCCACCGGGTGGGTCTCGGTCAGCGGAATACCCTCCACGGTCTTGGTCTCGGCGGCGGCCACGGCGGCCTCCGGTTCGGCAGCGGCGGCACCACTCACGAATGGCGGCTGACCCTCGCCGGGGGCCTGGGTGGCGCTGGCCTGCTCCGCCATCTTCGTGGCCGGGGTCGATACGGTCGGAGCCTGTGCCACACCGGCGGCCGGCTCACCCAGCACGGGCGGGTCGAGCAGCACGGTGTATTCGCGCAGCAGCTTGCCCTTGGGCCAGTCCACTTCGATGACGAAGTTGATGAACGGCTCCTGGATGGGCTCGGTGGAGGTGACCTTGATCACCGGCACCCCGTTCTCCACGACGGGCGTGAAGCGGAGCTTGTCCAGCACGCTGGTGCGCGAGATGCCCACCTGCTCGAACACCGACTCGGGCGCCAGGCGCACGGTCACGTTCTCGAGCTCGGAGGGCGCGGTGGAGACCAGCTCGATCTCCGCGTCCAACGGCTGGTTCAACGCGGAATTGGTGGAGATCTCCCCCAACCCTAATGCGTAGCTCAAGGTAGGAGCCAACAGTCCCGATATTGCCAAGCCCAATTTCAGTCTACGCACGTTCAAATCCCCTTGACGTTGTGTGATTGCTACCTTGCATCCGCCTCATGCCAAACGATTCTCTGGGACCTCATGACATGCAACCAAATGCACTTTTCGCGATTCAACTCGAAGTATATGGCCTAACTATAGGTTACAGATAGTCTTTTTGCAAAATCTGCGCGATCTGCACGCTGTTGAGCGCGGCCCCCTTGCGCACATTGTCGGCCACCACCCACAGGTTCAGACCCCGCGGGTGGGAGATGTCCTCGCGGATGCGGCCCACCCAGGTGGGGTCACGGCCGGCCGCTTCGGTCACGGCGGTGGGGTAGCCTCCGTCGCGGCGCTCGTCCAACACGCGCACCCCCGGGGCATTCTCCAGCAGGGCGCGTGCCTGCTCGGCGGTGATCTTGTCGCGCGTCTCGATGTGCACCGCCTCGGAATGGCCGTAGAACACGGGCACGCGCACCGCGGTGGGGTTCACCTGGATCTCGTCGTCCTCCAGGATCTTGCGCGTCTCCCATACCATCTTCATCTCTTCCTTGGTGTAGCCGTTGTCGAGGAACACGTCGATGTGCGGCAGGCAGTTGAAGGCGATCTGCCTGGGATAGACCTTGCACTCGATGGGCTTGCCGTTGAGCAGCTGCGCGGTCTGCACGGACAGCTCCTCGATGGCCTCCTTGCCGGTGCCGGACACGGCCTGGTAGGTGGCCACGTTGATGCGCTCGATGCCCACGGCATCGTAGATGGGCTTGAGCGCCACCAGCATCTGGATGGTGGAGCAGTTGGGGTTGGCGATGATGCCCCGGTTGCGGTAGTCGGCGATGGCGTGCGGATTCACTTCCGGCACCACCAGCGGAATGTCGTCGTCGTAGCGGAACTGGGAGGTGTTGTCGATCACCACGCAGCCGGCGGCGGCCGCCTTGGGCGCGTATTCGGCGGAGATCTTGGCCCCGGCCGAGAACAGGCCGATCTGCACCCTGGAGAAGTCGAACCCGGCCAGGTCCTGCACCTTGAGATAGCGGTCGCCGAAGGGCACCCGCTTGCCCACCGAGCGGGCGCTGGCCAGGGCATACACCTCGCCCACGGGGAAGTCCTGCTCGGCCAGGATCTCCAGCATGGTCTCGCCCACCGCCCCGGTGGCGCCGACCACGGCCACATCGAATTGCTTGCTCATGACGCGTCCGATTCCAAAAACTGTAAAAAGTGGTTACACCGCCTCGGCGGGCCGCAACGATTACAGGGCCGCGACCACCGCATCGCCCATTTCCGCCGTGCCCACCACCTGCTTACCGGGCTGGGCGATGTCCGCCGTGCGCAGCCCCTGGTCGAGCACGTGGCCCACGGCCTGCTCCACCTGCCGGGCCAGATCGTCCCGGCCCAGGCTGTGGCGCAACAGCATGGCCACCGACAGCAGGGTGGCCAGGGGGTTGGCCTTGCCCTGGCCGGCGATGTCCGGCGCCGAGCCGTGGATGGGCTCGTACATGCCCTGCCCGCGCTCGTTGAGGGAGGCCGACGGCAGCATGCCGATGGAGCCGGTGAGCATGGCGGCCGCGTCGGACAGGATATCGCCGAACATGTTCTTGGTGACGATCACGTCGAACTGCTTGGGCGCGCGCACCAGCTGCATGGCGGCGTTGTCCACATACATATGAGACAACGCCACCTCCGAATAGTCCTGGCCCACGCGCGTGACCACCTCGCGCCACAGCTCGGACACCTCCAGCACGTTGGCCTTGTCCACCGAGCACAGGCGGCCGTTGCGGCGGCGCGCCGTATCGAAGGCGACGCGGGCGATGCGCTCGATCTCGTCCTCGCCGTACACCAGGGTGTTGAAGCCCTCGCGCAGCCCGTCCTCGCGGGTGCGGATGCCGCGCGGCTGGCCGAAGTAGATGCCGCCGGTCAGCTCGCGCACGATCATGATGTCCAGCCCGGCCACCACCTCCGGCCTGAGGGTGGAGGCCTCGGCCAGCTGCGGGTAGAGGATGGCCGGGCGCAGGTTGGCGAACAGGCCCAGCCCGGCGCGCAGGCCCAGCAGGCCCCGTTCCGGGCGCAGCTCGCGCGGCAGGCCATCGTACTGCGGGCCGCCCACGGCGCCCAGCAGCACGGCGTCCGAATCGCGCGCCAGGGCCAGGGTCTCGTCCGGCAGCGGCTGGCCGGCGGCGTCGTAGCCGGCGCCGCCCACCGGCGCCTCGCGCAGCTCGACGTCCAGGCCGAAATCGCGCTGCAACACATCCAGCAGCTTGCGCGCCTCGGCGATGATCTCGGGGCCGATGCCATCGCCCGGCAGGATGAGGATCTTGTGGGTCATGCGGGTTCCTTGGTCACATGGGGCTGGTGCGCGGGAACAGCCAGGGGGCCTCCCGCTGCCGGCGCAGCTCGTAGGCGCGGATCTCGTCGGCGTGCTGCAGGGTCAGGTCGATGTCGTCCAGCCCCTCCAGCAGGCAGTGCTTGCGGAACGGATCCACATCGAAGGGGAACACCTCGCCATCCGGCGTGGTCACGGTCTGCGCCGCCAGGTCCACGGTCAGCCGGTAGCCCTCCTGCGCCGCCACAGCCCGGAACAGGCGGTCCACCACCTCGGCCGGCAGCACGATGGGCAACAGGCCGTTCTTGAAGGCATTGTTGTAGAAGATGTCGGCGAAGCTGGGCGCGATGACGGCGCGGATGCCGTA
>JALVPS010000481.1 GCA_027031685.1 Gammaproteobacteria bacterium
CCATGAGCACCGGGCGCGGCTCGTCCTCGCTGCGGATGATGCGGATGACCTCGTCGATGTTCAGGTAGGCGATGAGCAGGCCTTCCAGCAGGTGCAGGCGCTCCTCCACCTTGTTCAGCCGCCACTGCAGGCGGCGGCGCACGGTCTGCGTGCGGAACTGCAGCCACTCCAGTAGCAGGGTGCGCAGGTCCTTCACCGCCGGCCGCCCGTCGATGCCGATCATGTTCATGTTCACCCGGTAGCTGTGCTCCAGGTCGGTGGTGGCGAACAGGTGCGACATGAGCGCCTCGCGGTCCACGCGGCTGGAGCGGGGGGTGATGACCAGCCGCGTGGGGTGCTCGTGGTCCGACTCGTCGCGCAGGTCGTCCACCATGGGCAGCTTTTTGGCCTGCATCTGCTGGGCGATCTGCTCCAGCACGCGCGCCCCGGACACCTGGTGGGGCAGGGCGGTGATGACGATGTCGCCGTTCTCCACCTCCCAGCGGGCGCGCATGCGGAAGCTGCCGCGGCCGGTCTCGTACATCTTCACCAGCTCGGCGCGGGGGGTGATGATCTCCGCCTCGGTGGGCAGGTCCGGGCCCTGGATGTGCTCGCACAGCTCGGCCACCAGGGTGCGCGGGTCGTCCAGCAGGCGGATGAGGGCGGCGGCCACCTCGCGCAGGTTGTGCGGCGGGATGTCGGTGGCCATGCCCACGGCGATGCCGGTGCTGCCGTTGAGCAGCACGTTGGGCAGGCGCGCCGGCAGCAGGCGCGGCTCCTGCAGCGTGCCGTCGAAGTTGGGGCCCCAGTCCACCGTGCCCTGGCCCAGCTCGGAGAGCAGCACGCGCGCGTAGGGGGCCAGGCGCGCCTCGGTGTAGCGCATGGCGGCGAACGACTTGGGGTCGTCCGGCGAGCCCCAGTTGCCCTGGCCGTCGATGATGGGGTAGCGGTAGGAGAAGGGCTGGGCCATGAGCACCATGGCCTCGTAGCAGGCGGCGTCGCCGTGCGGGTGGTACTTGCCCAGCACGTCGCCCACCGTGCGCGCCGACTTCTTGTGCTTGCTGGCGGCGGACAGCCCCAGCTCGCTCATGGCATAGACGATGCGCCGCTGCACCGGCTTGAGGCCGTCGCCGATGTGTGGCAGGGCGCGGTCCATGACCACGTACATGGAGTAGTCGAGGTAGGCCTTCTCCGTGAATTCCTTGAGAGGCAGGCGTTCGACGCCCTCGAAATCGAGTTCAGGCGTGTGAGGCATGGGCAGCGACCGGTTGCGCGGGGAGGCCGGATTATAGCGGCCAGCGGGGCCGGGCCAAGGCGGGGCGAGCGGGCGCAGATCCTGGCGGTCCGCAACCGCCCCGAATACCGCAGCCTGCCACTGTCGCAGATCGTGCTGCGGCTGGCCGACGAGGGGATCTACCTGGCCTCGGAGTCGAGCTTCTACCGGGTGCTGCGCGCCGCCGACCAGCACCACCGCGGCCGTGCCCAGGCCCCGCGTGAGGTGCCCAAGCCCAAGGGCTATCAGGCCACCGCGCCCAACTCAGCGGATATCTTTCTTGACAAATGCCGGGGTGGCCTGAATGGCGGCGCGGATGCGGGGCGTGGTGGTGGCATTGGGGTGAATGCGCCAGACCATGGTCTCTACCTCCCGGACAACTCGTTGATCACCTGCTCGAACAGGGCTCGAGCCACGAACAGAGGATAACTCCTCTGAGTGATGGAATCATCCGGGACAAGACGCCCGGCAAAAGGATCACGTCGGACAGAAACAATGACGATTCCTGCCCGGGCGTAGCGCACGCCACCCTCACTCCGGACAGTCGGGGAACTGGGCGTGGCTCTGAACCGTGCTGCCGGCCTGCAGCGGGATGCTGCCATCTTCGATGCGCCGGCTGTAGAGGTCGGTGACGCGGAAGGTATAGGGGCCGGGCCCCATGCCGGAC
This sequence comes from Gammaproteobacteria bacterium, assembly GCA_027031685.1. Taxonomy (GTDB): domain Bacteria; phylum Pseudomonadota; class Gammaproteobacteria; order UWMA-0217; family UWMA-0217; genus JALVPS01. The sequence continues at coordinate 1,920 of JALVPS010000481.1, forward strand.
TCGGCCACGAAGTAGTTGTAGTCGAGGCGGGGCAGAGCTCGAAAGACACCCTGTCCGTCCTGTACCTCGAATCGCAGCACACGGTGGCGCGCGTTGCGCACCTGGACTGCCATCCACCACGGGCTGCTGCCGTCCTTGAAGTGATATTGGAGCGGCGCGGCGCTGGCACAGGGGACCTCGGACCAGCGGATGGCCACCCGCCCCTGGGCGGGATCGGCGATACGGGCGAAGGCCGCCGCGCTCAGGTCCAGGTCGCCGGCCTTGCATTCGGGACAGCGGTCCACCACCTGCACCACGACCGTCCCCTGCGGCCCCTGTACCCGCAGGCAGATGCCGCAGGCGGCGCTGCCTGCGTATTGCGCCGCATTGATGGCCGCCACCATGCCATCGTCCGGTAGCGGCAGGCCGCAGGCCACGGTCCCCCCGGCGGTATAGTAGGTTGCCTCGCCACGTTGGTCGCGCAGCGCGGTGTTGGCCCCCTTGCCCGCGCAGGCGCTGCCCACCGGGTCGGCGCCGCCCTGGACTGTGCCGGTGCCTGGCCCGCTTGCCGGCGCCGGGTCGCCGGCGCCACCTGCTCCACCGCAGGCCACCAGGCCGACCAGCACAAGCGCGCCGCCCCCCAGCCTGAGAATCTGTTCGATCATCCGGTGTCCACTCCCTGTTGCCGCCGCGCAGCGCGGATGCCACAGGGATAGACAGTAAAACGGCCCAGAGATCCCGACGCTGACTGCCTGACAAAACTCGAAATTACATTTTAAATCAATTCCTTGTATGAATTTGGGATACAGAAGCAGAACCATTGTGGCAAAGGATCTATCCATCGGGAACGATCCCTGCCGGTTGGCACGGG
>JALVPS010000482.1 GCA_027031685.1 Gammaproteobacteria bacterium
GGGGGTGAGCATCATCTGCTCCAGGGTGCCGTCGGCGTAGTCGCTGGCGAACAGCCGCTCCAGGGCCAGCATGGAGGCCAGCAGGGCGGCGATCCAGGCCACCCCGGGGGCGATGAAGCGCAGCGTCCGCTGCTCCGCGCCCACCCCCAGCGGGAACAGGCTGATGACGATGATGAAGAAGAACAGGGTGGTGAACACGTCCGTGCGGCGGCGCATGGCCAGGGTGATGTCGCGCATGAGCACGGTGCGAAAGGCGCGGAACATGGTCAGCCCTCCAGGATGATGTGCTGGATCTGGCCGCTGGTGAGCGCCACCTCCTGGTGGGTGGTGAGCACCACCATGCCGCCCTCGGCGATGAAGGCGGCGATGATCTCCTGCAGCTGCTCCACGGCGGCCACGTCCAGGGCCGTGAACGGCTCGTCCAGCACCCACAGGCGGGTGCCGGTGAGCAGCAGGCGGGCCAGGGCCACGCGCCGCTTCTGTCCCTGCGACAGCATGCGCGCTGGCAGGTCCTCGAAGCCGCGCAGGCCGATGCGCGCCAGCGCCTCGTCGATGGCCGCCGCCGTGGCCGGCTCGCCGTCCAGGGTGGCGGCCACGCGCAGGTTCTCCTGCGGCGTCAGCTCCAGCTTGATGCCGTTGTGGTGGCCCAGGTAGAGCAGGTGGCGGCGGTAGTCCTCGCCCAGGCGGCGGATGTCCTCGCCCTGCCAGCGGATCTCCCCGGCGCTGGGCAGGAATAGCCCGCACAGGCTGCGTAGCAGGGTGGTCTTGCCGCTGCCGTTGCGGCCCTCCACGTACAGCAGCGAACCGGGCGCGAGCGAAAAGCTCAGCGACTCGAACAGGACACGGTCGCCGCGTTCGCAGGTGAGGGCGTGGACGTCGAGCATGGCGGGCGGGCTGCCGGTTCACGTAAAGCGGGCTACTATACCCTGTCAGGGCGGCTGCCCGGCAAGCGCACGAGGAGGACGACATGGGACGATGGATACTGGGGCTGGGTCTGGCGCTGCTGCTGGCGGGCTGTCAGACGCTGTCCGGCCCGTCACCGGCGGGCGTGGTCCGCCCGGCCGCGGCGCCGCGCTCCGCCACGACACCCGCGCCTGCCGCGGATTTCCTCTATACCTACCGCGCCGTCGTGCGGCGCGTCATCGACGGCGACACCATCGTGGCCGATATCGACCTGGGTCTGCACGTGTGGGTGCATGGCGAGCACCTGCGCCTGGCGCGCATCAACGCCCCGGAGATCAAGGGCGCGGAGCGGCCGCGCGGCCTGGCGGCGCGTGACTGGCTGCGCCGGCGCATCGAGGGGCGCACGGTGCTCATCCGTACCCTGCCGCGCCGCGACGGCACCGACCGCAAGGGCAAGTACGGGCGCTACCTGGTGGAGGTCTTCCAGGACGGGGTGAACCTCAACGACGAGCTGGTGCGCCAGGGGCTGGCCGTCTACCGCGACTACTGAGGTCTCAGCGCGTCACCAGTACCAGCCCCACGGCGATGAGCAGGGTGCCGGCCAGGCGCAGCGGTCCCACCGCCTCGCCCAGCAGCCAGGCCGACAGCAGCAGGGTCAGCACCAGCGTCAGGCCCATGAACGGGTAGGCGAAGGACAGCTCGGCGCGCGCCAGCGCCAACAGCCACAGTACGGTGGAGGCCACGTACAGGGCCAGCCCGCCTGCCACCCAGGGGTTGACCGAGGCCAGCAAGGTGTCCACCAGGCCGTGCCCCATGGCGCGCTGCACCGCGCCGGTGGACATGCCCAGCTTGAGCAGCAGCTGGGCGAAGGCGGTGAGGGTGACGCTGGACAGGATGAGGGGCAGGGCGCTGGGGTGCATGGGTCGCGAATCTCCACGGACGGGCTTGAACTCACCCGTTTCGATCCCCATGTGGCGCGGCGGTTTCATGCCTGATAGAGCGGGGTCGGGGCGCCGGCGGCCCCCTTGTCACTTGTCATGGAATCCCCTGATCATTAGCGGTTTCTGATATTTTGCTTCCATCGCGAGGAGGAAGACGCATGCCCATCTACGAATATCGCTGCGAGGCCTGTGGCCACGAGCTGGAGGCCATCCAGAAGATGAGCGACGCACCACTCACCGAGTGCCCATCCTGCGGCCAGCCGGCCCTGCGCAAGCTGGTGTCCGCGGCCGGCTTCCGCCTCAGCGGCAGCGGCTGGTACGAGACCGACTTCAAGTCCGGCAACAAGCGCAACCTGGCCGAGAAATCGTCCGACAAGTCCGACGGCAAGGCCAAGGAGAGCAAGCCCGCCGCGGCCGGCGGCTGCGGCTCCGGGGCCTGCGGCTGCGCCGGCTGAGCCAGCCGGCACGACACTACCCGATGGGGCACGCGCGGCCCCGCTGTCGCCTGGGCGGTGGGCTGTCAACCCGATCCGAGGTGAGCCGGTTACACCGGAGCCGGCCGCGCTTGCCATGCGAATGCCTGCCCGGACCGGCGATCGCGGTCTCGCCATTGTGGTGATCCACTAGGGGCGGGAATCCGAATGGCGAATGGCGAATGGCGAAGGGGACTCGAGGCCTCGCTCCGAAACCGCCGTCATCCCGCCAGGCGGGCGGCGAGCCAGTCGCTGGCTTCGATGACGCCGGTGGGGGCGATGGCGGGCCGGGACGGGGCGGCCAGCAGGCGGCCGACGGCGGGTTCGATGTCGCCGCTCAGGAGGCGTTGCAGGGGCAGGGCCTTGCAGGGCTGGTGCCGGCACAGCCAGGTCTCCAGCCAGGGGGTTTCGGCCCAGCCGTGGCGTTCGGCGTAGAGCACGGGCACGCCGGCGCAGGCGGCCTCGACGAAGCTGCCGTAGCCGGGCTTGGTGATGAGCAGGTCGCAGGCGTGGAGCAGGTCGATGAAGGGCCAGTCGAGGCAGTCCCAGCCGTGCTGGTCCGGACGGTCGGAGGCCACCCAGTCGGGCGGCAGCAGCCAGTGCCAGCCGGGGCGGCGCGGCCAGTGGCGCGGGCGACCGCCGCCGGGAATGCCGCCCAGGCTGGCCAGGATGACGCGCGTCTCGTCGCCCAGCCCCAGGGCCTCGCGCAGCTCGCCGCGGCGCCTCCGGCCGGTGAGGGCGATGGGGCCCACCGGCACGCGGTTGGGCAGCCAGTCCATGGGCATGGCGGGGGCCGGCAGGAGGAAGGCGTCGGCCTCGGCATAGGCCTCGCGCATGGCCCGCAGCGGCCCGGCCAGCGCCTGCCGGGCGGGTGGGTGGTGGGCGAGGATATCGGCCCAGTTGAGCGAGCAGAGGGCCGCGTTGGGCAGGCCGGCGTGCTGGGCTGCCGCCAGGGGCAGGTAGGGGACATCGGCCAGCACCAGGTCGGGGGCCAGGGCGGCCAGCCGCTCGGCGGCCCGCGCCACGCGCTGCGGCCAGCGGTGGTGGAAGGCCAGGTGCGCCTCGATGGTGCGCGGCCAGTCGATCTCCGTGGGGCCGTGCATGGCCACGGTGACGTCGGCCGGCTCCGGCAGCAGGGTGAAGTCGGGCCGCAGGCGCTGGCGCAGCACGGCCTCGGGCACGGTGGTCTGCAGGGTGAGGCGCAGGTCGGGCAGGCGCTCGGCGAGGAGGTTGAGCAGGGGGGCGACCTGGGCGAAGTGGCCGTAGCCGTGGCCGGAGACGGCGACGAACAGGTGCGGCACGGCGTCAGGCGTCGATGTCGGGAATGAGGCGGCTGCGCAGCCGGGTGATGGCGTCCTTGAGCTGTAGCTTGCGTTTCTTGAGGCGGCGCAGCTGGAGCTGGTCCACGTATACCGCATCACTCATGCGGTGGATCATGTCGTCCAGGGCACGGTGTTCCAGTTGCAGTTCGAACAGCTTCTGGTGCAGTTGCTCGTCGTCGTTGAACATGCCGGTGGTCGGGGGAGGGCTCGATTCGAGTGTATCGGTCATGGCCGCACGGCAAAAGGGCACGGGGGCGTTTTGTGGGAGTGCTCCCACCCTGCGCCACCCTTGCCGTATAGTTTGGGCCTCACCTGCCCGGAGGAGTGCCATTCATGTCCCGCTTCGCGCTGTCCCTCGTTTTCCCCATCGTCCTGTTGCTGGCCGCCTGCGCCGGCACCCCGCACCGGGCGGGGGGCGATGCCGAGGCGGTGGCGGCGGCACGCCAGGACTACGCCGAGGCGCTCAAGGCCTGGCGTGGCGGTGATCTCACGCGGGCCCATCGGGCCGTGCAGCGCGCCCTGCAGCGGGATCCGGACAATGTGCGCGCGCTGGAGCTGAAGGCCCTCATCGAGCAGAAGCTGGGCCGTGACCAGCTGGCGCGGGAGAGCTTCCAGCGTGCCCTGGCGCTGGCGCCGGAGGATCCCGCGCTCATCACCAACTGGGCCAACTTCCTGTGCAGCCATGGCCAGCGTGCCGAGGCGGAGCGCAACTTTCTGTTCGCCGCCCAGCTGTCCGCCAACCCCCACCCGGACATCGCCCTCACCAACGCCGGCCAGTGCGCCCTGCGCGGCGGCGATCTGGCACGCGCCGAGCGCCTGCTGACGCAGGCCCTGCAGAACAACGCCGGCCAGGCCGTGGCGCTGTACCGGATGGCCGAGATCCGCCTGCGGCGCGGCGACGCGCAAGGCGCCTATCGCTGGCTGCAGCAGTACCTGGCACATGCCCCGCACACGCCCCAGACCCTGCTGCTGGGGGCGCGCATCGAGCGGGCGTTGGGCAATGCGGCGGGTGTGGCCCGGTACGTGGCGCGTCTGCAGAGCGCCTGGCCCGATGCCCCGGAGACGCGCGCCGCGCGCCAGTTGGCTGCCAAGGGGAGTGTCGCCCCCCGGAAGCCGGCCAAATCCATCCCCGCCCACGGTGTGTCATGGATCCGCAGCCGGCCTGCCGGTCACTATACGCTGCAACTGTTGAGCACCACCCGTCCCAACACCCTGCGACAGGTGGTCCACCATGCTCGCAGGCACCTGCCAGGCGTGCCGCTGGCCACGTGGGCCACGAACAATGGCGGGACGCGCCGCTACTATCTGGTGGCCGGCGACTATGCCGACTACGCCGCAGCCAACGACGCCCTCGGCAAGCTGCCCGAGGCCGTGCTGGCCCTCAAGCCCTGGGTGCGCGACTTCGCCAGCATACAGGCCCAGCTCGCCTCACCCTGATTTCGGCACGCAACGCAGGATCGCCAGCCGGTTGCTCCACGAGAACACCCGCCGCGCCGCCTCTGCCCTGGACAGCCAGGCGAAGGCGTCGTGCTCGGCCGGGTTGAGGCGCGGCGCGCGCGGCGCCGGCAGGGACAGGGCGAACACGTGCTCCAGGTTGGTGCGTGCCTCCGGCGGGTAGCGCTCGCGCCAGGGCGGCACGATGGGGAAGCGGAAGTGCAGGTGGCAGTCCACCAGGGCGTCGGCGGGCAGGCCCGTCTCCTCGCCCAGCTCGCGCGCCGCCGCCTGGGCGGGCGTCTCGTCCCAGCGCAGGCTGCCGGTGACGGACTGCCACAGCCCGGCCGGGCGCACGCGCCGCAGCAGCAGCACCTCGCCGGCGACGGTGTGGATGACAACGAGGACGGACTCGGGGCGTTTCCAGCGTGACATGGGCGGGCCTTGACGGCGGGTGGACCGTCAGTGTGCCACGGCCGCCGTCAGTCGCCCCCTTCGCGCTCCGCCTTGTCGGCGATGCCGTCGCGCCGGCCGGCCTTGTCCTCGATCTTCACCAGCCCCTGGCCGGCGTTGACCGCGGCGCAGAAGGTGCCGGCGTCCTCGTCATCGTCGAACTCGGTGATGCCCGGCTGCAGGGCGTAGCTCAGACCCAGCACGGTCACCTGGCTGCCGTCGCAGGCGCTGGCCGGACCGCGCAGCACGTCGTCGTCCGGCTTGTCCTCGCGCTTGACCTCGCTGGCCACCACGGCCGCGCCGGCGAGATAACCCTTCACCGTCACGAAGTCGCCCGGGCCGATCTGGTCCAGCCGCAGGGGGCGGCCGCCCTCGTCGCCGTGCAGCAGGCTGCGGTTGTCCACGCGCACGGTGACGGTGCCGGGGGCGAAGTCGAGGGTCAGGATGCCGGCGGCGGTGTCCACGGCGGCCAGGCGGGCAGCCAGCTTGATGTCCCCGCCGCGCGCCTCCACCTTCTCGGCCACCAGCACGCCGTCCACCAGGGTGCCTTCCACCTCCACCTCGCGGCCGTTGGCCAGCACCAGGCCGGCCGGTTCCAGGCGGGCCTGGCTGGCGTCCACCCGCTGGCCATTGACGCGGAAGTCGCTCGGGGACACGAAGTCGCTCACCAGACCCTCCAGGCTGACCCGGCCGCTGGCGCCGGACAGGGGCTCGTCCTCGGCCTTGATGCGCGTGGCCTGGATGAGGCCGCCGGCCAGGCTGCCCTTCACCTCCACCGCCTGGCCGTCGGCCAGGCCGCCGGGCAGGTCCTTCAGCTCGGCGTTGCGGTAGTCCACGGTCAGGCCGTCCAGGGTGAAGCGTTGGGCGGCGGTGTCCAGGCCGCTGACCACGCCCTTGCGCTCGATCTCGCTCTCGCCGGGCCGCAGCGCGATCTTCTTCTCGATGCGCGTGGCGTGCAGGAGGCCGTCGTTGTTGACGAAGCCGCTCACCTCGACCACGTCGCCGGGTTGCAGGGCGTCGAAACCGGTGTGTTCGAACACGGTGGCGGCGCGCTCGGCCAGCACGCGCACGCCCAGCACGGCCAGGGTCTTGCGCTGGCCGTCCGGGCTGGGGGTGATGGTGGCGACGGGGCCCTGCACGGCGTCGTCGAACACCACCTGCTCGGCCACGCCGCGCCGGCCGCTGTCGTCCACCGTGCCGGTGACGGTGACCACCATGCCCAGCCCTAGGTCGTCCTCGCCGCCGGGGCTGTCGTCCAGCGAGATGCGGGCGCTGCTGGTGTCGAACTCGATGCCGTTGACGAAGATGCTGCCGAAGCCGGTGATGGTGCCGGTGGTGGTGATGCCCGTGCCGCCGATGCCGGCCACGTTGCCGCCGTCACCACCGGTGCCGATGCCGGTGCCGCCGATGCCGGCCAGGCCGCCGGAGTCGCCCACCGGGCCGCTGCAGGCGGCCAGCGCGGCGAAGGTGGCGGCCAGGGACAGGATGCGGGTGGGCTGGGTCATGACGGCTCCTCCTCCTTCGGGGTCGGTCGTTCCGTGTAGTAGATACCCAGTGCGACATAGCGGCCGGCATCGGGTTCGGCATCGGCCGGCACCTCGTGGCGGACCAGCCAGGCGTCCAGCTCCTCCAGCAGCGCCTGGGCGCGCTCGGCGGACAGGCGACGGAAGGCGGGCAGCGCCTCGGTGCTCAGGGCCGCGTTGGACACCTTGCGCTGGAACAGGCGGCCGTCGGGTGGCGCGGTCAGGTTGTGGTCGATGGTGCCGATCAGCTCGCCGGCGTCGGTGCCCAGGATGCGGATCATCTCCCGCGGATCGTCGGCCGGCACGTAGGCGTGGCGCACCAGGCGCAGGCCGGCGGGCGTCTCCGCCACGCTGCCCGCCTCCACCAGCACGCGGCGCATGGCCTGCACCGGGATGTCGCCGCTGTAGGCCCGCACCAGGGCGGCGAAGCTGGCCCCCTCGCCATCCGGCGGCAGCACCGCCGGCCGGCCCTCGGCGTCGTGGAAGCGGGGGTCGTTCAGCCAGCCGCTGATGACGCGCGTGGCGCGGTTGTAGCGCTCGGCGCTGGCGCCGTCGCCGGGCGGGGGCAGCTCGCGCAGGCGCTTCACCTCGCGCCGGAACAGGCCGGTGAGGGCCGCCACGCGGGAGATGGTCTGCTTGCGCCCGTCCGGGGGGAAGTCCTCGAAGGCCACGTCCACGTACACCTTTCTGGTCCACTCGGCGAAGGTGGCCCAGGCCACCCCGTTGCGGATCAGGATGCGCGCCAGGGGGCGGAACAGGGTAGCCACGGCACGGGCCAGGGTCTGGTGGTGCGCATCGCTCATATTTGGGATTTTAGTACCAAATTTGGGCCGTGCAAGGTGGTGGGGCGGGTTTCCCACTCACCCCGGCCCTCTCCCCCGCGGGGGCGAGGGGGCCGGTGCGCGGAGCTTTGGGGGTCAGTCGTCCAGGTCCTGGTAGGCGGCGGGGGTGAAGCGCGGGGTGCACAGGGCCAGGAAGACCAGTTCCTCCGGGCCGGGGTTGTGGATGCGCTGGCGCGTGCCGGGCGGGATGTGCACCACGTCGCCGGGGCCCACCGGCGTCGGCGGCAGGTCGCCCACCTCCACCACGCCGCGGCCGCTCAGGATGCAGTAGCGCTCGGCCGTGTCGCGCAGGCGGTGCCAGCGGGTGGTGACGCCCGGGGCCACCCGCGCGCGGGCGATGGACAGGGCCGGATCGGCGGGGCTGTTGGACAGCTCCAGGATGTGGCAGCCCTCGGCGAAGAAATACTCGGCGTCGGGTCGGGCCGGCAGCACGGCGGGCCTTTTCATGCCGCCGGCAGGCGCTGGTAGGTGAGAAAGGTGCAGGCGTGGGCGTTGCGCGCGTCGGCGGGGTGGGCGGCGCGTTCTACCAGCCGCCAGTGGGGGTGGGCG
>JALVPS010000483.1 GCA_027031685.1 Gammaproteobacteria bacterium
AGATCGACTACGTGGTGGTGGGGACCATGAAGGCCCAGGCACCCGGCGCCTATCGCGTGGAGTTCCGCCTGTTCGACAGCATCAAGGGCCAGCAGCTGGCCGGCTACGCCTTCACCACCGACCGCGCGCACCTGCGCCAGACGGCCCATCAGATCGCCGATCTCATCTATGAGGCCATTCTGGGCATCAAGGGCGCCTTCAACACCCGCATCGCTTATATCACCACCCGCGGACAGGGCGCCGGCAAGCGCTACATCATGCAGGTGGCCGATGCGGATGGTTACAACGCGCGCACCATCCTCAACGCGCGCAGGCCGCTCATGTCGCCCGACTGGTCGCCGGACGCGCGCCGCATCGCCTACGTCTCGTTCGAGAACGACCGCGCCGCGGTGTACATCCAGGACGTGCTCACCGGCCAGCGGCGGCGCGTGTCCAACAAGCCGGGCATCAATGGCGCGCCGAGCTGGTCGCCGGACGGGCAGCGCCTGGCGCTCACCCTGTCCACGGGTGGCTCGCCGGACATCTATGTGCTGGACATCGACAGCGGCCGCCTGAGCCGCCTCACCACCGACCGGGCCATCGACACCGAGCCGGTGTGGATGCCCGACGGGCAGAGCATCGTGTTCACCTCGGACCGCTCCGGCTCGCCGCAGCTCTACCGCGTGTCGGTGAGTGGCGGCACGCCGCAGCGCCTCACCTTCGAGGGTGACTACAACGCCTCTGCCGACGTCTCCCCGGACGGCAAGAAGATCGCCATGGTCAATGGCGACCGCAACCGTTTCCGCATCGCCGTGCTGGATCTGGAGACAGGTGATACCCAGGTACTCACCAATGGCCAGCTGGACGAATCTCCCAGCTTCGCGCCCAACGGCAGTATGATTATCTACGCCACCGAGGAGCATGGGCGGGGTGTGCTGGCTGCCGTGTCGGTGGACGGGCGCGTGCGCCAGGTCCTCATCCTCAAGGAGGGTGAAGTGCGTGAACCCGACTGGTCCCCCTTCCTCAACCCCTGAATCCATCTGCAAAAACAAGTCGGAGTCGATAATGATGAAAAACCGTTTCCTCGTGTTCATGCTGGCGCTCGGGCTGGTGGCCGGCTGTGCCGGCCAGAAACAGGCCACCAAGCCCGCCGGGACACAGCCGCCGGCGGCCACCAACGCGCCCACCACCAGCGGTGCGGGCCAGGGCCAGACCACCAGCCAGGCGCTGGACCCCTTCGAAGACCCCGCCAACCCGCTCAGCAAGCGGGTCATCTATTTCAACTACAACAGCGACGAGGTGAAGCCGGAGTATCTGGACATCGTCAATGCCCATGCCCGCTACCTGGCCTCTCACGGCAGCGCACGTGTGCGACTGGAGGGCCATGCCGACGAACGCGGCAGCCGCGAGTACAATGTGGCGCTGTCCGAGCGGCGTGCCGTGTCGGTCAAGCGGCTCATGCTCTTCCAGGGCGTGGGCCCGGACCAGATCACCGTGGTGGCCTATGGCGAGGAGCGGCCGGTGGCGCTGTGCCACGACGAGTCGTGCTGGAGCAAGAACCGCCGCGTAGAGATCGTCTATGAAGCACGTTGAACGCCTGCTGCCGCCGCTGCTGGCGGTCGCCCTGCTCGCGGGGCTGGTCGCCGGCCCGGCTGCGGCACGCATGAACAAGGAGGAGCGGGCACGTTTCGAGGAGCTGGTCAACCGCGTGGCGCGCCTGGAGCGGCTGCTGGAGAGCCACACCCTGCAGGAGATGTACCTGCGGCTGGAAGAGCTGGATCGGGAGAATCGCAGTCTGCGCGGTGAGGTCGAGGAGCTTCGCCACACCCTGGACCGCCTCAAGCAGCGGCAGCGCGAGCTGTATCTGGACATGGACAAGCGTCTGCAGGCCCTGGAGGCCGCCGGCGCGGCCACCGCCACCGAGGTTTCCGAGCAGGGTGAGACGGACGCCACCGAAGAGGCCGGCCAGGACGAGCAGACCGCCTACCGCGCCGCCTTCGACCTCCTCAAGGACGGCAAGTACCGGGAGGCCGCCCGCGCCTTTGCCGACTTCCTGCAGAAGTTCCCGCAGAGCCCGCTGGCCGCCAACGCCCAGTACTGGCTGGGTGAGGCCTATTATGGCGCCAAGGACTACAAGCAGGCCATCCAGGAATTCGAGAAGGTGCGCACCCTCTATCCCGACAGCCCCAAGGTGCCCGATGCTACCCTCAAGCTGGGCTACAGCTACTATGCGCTCAAGCGCTGGAAGGCGGCCCGCAAGGCCCTGGAGGAGGTGGTGGAGCGCTTCCCCGGCACCTCGGTCGCCCGCCTGGCCGAGCAGCGTCTCAAGCGCATGCGCCACGAAGGCCACTGAGGCCGGTGGGCCAAGGCGAGCCGCGCCTGCGTGTCACGGAGATCTTCGTCTCCCTGCAGGGTGAGGCGCGGGCGGTGGGCTGGCCCACCGTATTCGTGCGCCTCACCGGCTGCCCGCTGCGTTGCCGCTGGTGCGACACCGAGTACGCCTTCACCGGCGGCGAGTCGCTCACCCTGGAGGGGGTGGTGGCGCGCGTGCTGGCGGCCGGCGTGTCGCGCGTGTGCGTCACCGGAGGCGAACCGCTGGCGCAGAAGGCCTGCCTGCCACTGCTCACCCGCTTGGCCGACGAGGGCCTGCAGGTGTCGCTGGAGACCTCCGGCGCGCTGGACATTTCCGCCGTGGACCCGCGCGTGGCGCGCGTCGTGGATATCAAGCCGCCCGGCTCCGGGGAGATGGCCCGCAACCGCTGGGAGAACCTGGCCGAGCTCACCTTCCGCGACCAGCTCAAGTGTGTCCTGGCCGACCGTGCCGACTACGAGTGGGCGCGCGAACAGTTGCGCACCCACGCCCTGCACCGTCGCACCGAGGTGCTCTTCTCGCCGGTTCACGGCATGTTGGCACCGCGCGAGCTGGCCGAATGGATCCTGGACGACCGTCTGCCGGTGCGCCTGCAGGTGCAGTTGCACAAGCTGCTGTGGGGCGAGGCACGAGGCCGCTGAACCGCCCGTCGGCCACTCGCCACCGCCCGTTTGTCCGAAATGCGATGCAGTTCTCGGTCCGGTGGGGATAGAACGCCAGCCCGTGGGCAGGCAGCTCGGCGGCTGGCCCCTATAATGGTGGAACACGCGCCCGCTGCGCGCGTCCCATGGGGAAAATGGCCGAGGCCATGGACAGAGCGGTGACACGACCCAGCACACGATCCTTTCTCGATAAACAGCTGCTGCGCGGCCTCGGCGTGTTGCTGGGTCCGTGGTCGCTGCTGGCCGCCGTCCTGACGGCGGGTGGCCACCGGTGGGGGCAGATGCCGGGGGCGCTCGGCTGGGGCGCGGCGCAGGCCACGCTGGTGGCCACCCTGGCGCTGGGCGTGCGCTGGGCCCTGCGCCGGTCCCCGCCGCTGCCGGCGGCGGTGTGCCACGCGGCGGGACTCGGCCTGGTGCTGGGTGGCATGCTATGGGGCGGGCTGGCCTGGCGGGTGGCGCCGCTGCCGGCTGCGCCAGCGGGCCTGGCGCTAGCCGGCGCGCTGGCGGCCCTAGTGTTGCTGGCAGCGGTGGCGCTGGCGGCGCGCCCCCTGTGCCACTGGGCCTTCCAGTTGCCGCTGGCGTTCGGCGCGGGCGCCTGGCTGTGGCGTGTGGCGCCGGCCTTTGCGCCGCCCGGGCCGTGGCTGGGGGCAGGGGGCGCGGCCCTTTTGGCGCTGGCCCTGCACGGCATGGCGTGGGCCAGGCTGCGGCGCGCCGCAGGGATGCTGGTCGAGCGGGAGACGAGGCTGGCGGCGGTGGTCAAGGAAAACACCGCGCTGCGGGCACGGGTGCGCGAACAGCGCCAGGCGGAGGCGGAGCTGGCCCGCGAGCGCAAGCTGTTCCACTCCGGCCCGGTGGTCATGTACCGCTGCAGCGCGCAGGAGGGCTGGCCCATCGAGCGCATCTCCGAGAACATCCGCTTCTATGGCTACGAGGCGGAGGCCCTGCTGGGCCGACCCTTCGCCGAGCTGGTGCACCCGGACGACCTGCCCTTCGTGCAGGATACCGAGTACACGGCGCAGGTGGAGGGCGGCCCGCTGTGCAGCCAGCTGGAGTACCGCCTGCGCACGCCGGACGGACGCGAGCGCTGGGTGTACGACTACACCATCCCGGTGTACGACGAGCAGGGCCGCCTAGCCCACCTGGACGGCTACCTGCTGGACATCTCGCGCCTGTACGAGGCCAACGAGGCGCTGGCCAAGGAGAAGGAGCGCGCCCAGGTCACTCTGGAGTCCATCGGCGACGGGGTGATCACCACCAACCCCTACGGGCGGGTGGATTTCATGAACCCGGTGGCGCAGCGCCTCACCGGCTGGTCGCTGGCCACCGGCCGTTACAGTCGCCTGGGCGAGGTGTTCCGCGTGCGGCCGGACGAGTCGCTGCCGTGGATCCGCGATCCCATCACCTACTTCTTCGAGCACAGTGGCGACGAGGCCTCCGGCCAGTTGCAGGCCGAGCTGGTATCGCGTGACGGTCAGCGCTACCTGGTCACCTACAACGTCTCGCCCATCCTCGACAACACCCGCCACACCATCGGCCACGTGCTGGTGTTCCTGGACGTGACCGAGAAGGTGAAGATGCAGCGCGTGCTGGAGTACCAGGCGCGTCACGACGTGCTGACCGGCATCTACAATCGGCGCGAGTTCGAGCTGCGCCTGCGCGATCTGGTGTACAGCGCCCGCCACGAGGGCCGCCAGCACGTGCTCATGTATCTTGACCTGGACCAGTTCAAGCTGGTCAACGACACCTGTGGCCACGGCGCCGGCGACGAGCTGCTGCGCCGCCTGACGCGCGAGTACCAGCGCGTGCTGAGCGGTGGCCGGGCCACCCTGGCGCGGCTAGGCGGCGACGAGTTCGGCATCCTGCTGGTCGACTGCGACCTGCAGGCGGGCGTGGCCACCGGCGAGCGCGTGCTGGAGGCCACGCGCAACTTCGGCTTTGTATGGGGCGAGCGCTCCTTCGAGGTGGGTGTGAGCATCGGTATCGTGCCCATCCACGAATACTGCGACACGCCGGAGACCATCATCGGCCTGGCCGACGTGGCCTGCTTTGCCGCCAAGGAGCTGGGCCGCAACCAGATCCGCGTCTATCAGGACAGCGACGAAGAGATGCGCCACCGCCGCCAGGAGCTGGACTGGGCCAGCCGCATCTCCCGCTCCATGGAGGATGGGGACCTGCACCTGTTCTACCAGGAGATCGTGCCCATCTCCCGCGTGCGCGACATTCGCCACATCGAGATTCTGCTGCGCCTGCGCGACGAGGCCGGCAACTTCGTCTCCGCCGAGATGTTCCTGTCTTCCGCCGAGCGTTTCAGCCTCATGCCCGACCTGGACCGCTGGGTGGTGGGGCAGGCCTTCGCCTGGTACGAGCAGCAGGACTTCCCCGAAGGGTTGGTGATGGACATCAACCTGTCCGGCCTGTCCCTGTCCGCTCCCGGCTTCCTGGGCTACATCCAGCAACTGTTCGAGCGCCACCAGGTGCCGCCCAGCGCCGTGTGTTTCGAGATCACCGAGACCGCCGCCATCCAGAACATGCAGGTGGCGCAGCACTTCATGCGCCAGCTACGCGACCTGGGCTGCCGCTTCGCCCTGGACGACTTCGGGCGTGGTCTCAGCTCCTTCGCCTACCTCAAGGACCTGCCCGTGGACTACCTCAAGATCGACGGCAAGTTCATCCAGGACATCGTCACCGACCGCGTGGATCGGGCCATGGTGGGTGCCATCAACGACGTCGGCCACACCATGGCGTTGGAGACCATTGCCGAATACGTCGACAGCCGCGAAGTCCTGGAAGAGCTCGCCCGCCTCGACGTGGACTACGCCCAGGGCTTTGCCATCGCCCGTCCCCGACCCCTCGCCTCCCTCAGCGTTCCCCACCGCCAGAGCGAGCTCGCCGCTGCGCAGTGAGCGTGGCGCCCCTTCACCCAACCCGCTTCCCTGAGGGGAGAGGGCTTGCACCGCGGCTTGCCAAGTGGTGCTCCTTCTCCCCCTCGGGGGAGAAGGTCGGGAAGAAGGGGCGGGTGCGCAGCGCCCGTGTTGCAGTGCCTGGCCCTGTGGCCACGCGTGCGCTGCGTTACCCCGTCACCCAACCCTCTCCCCCGTGTACACCCCTGGCAGGGGGAGAGGGCTTTCGTCACGGCTCGCCAAGCGGTCCTCCTTCTCCCCCAAGGGGAGAAGGCCGGGATGAGGGGCCGGGCGCGTAGCGCCCGCTGAAAAAAACAAGGCCCGGCGACTGTTGCCGGGCCTCTGGAGGATGGGGTGGGAGACAGGATGCCTTATTCGAAAATGGCGCGGATGTCTTCCGGCAGGACCTTGAGCATGTCGTCAACCTCGCCGGCGTCGATGCGGTGCTTCAGCACCTTGAATACGGCGCGGGCAATCCGCTCTATGTCGGCCGTGGAGTCGTCGGGGAAGTCCTTGGCCATTTCGGCCAGGAACTCGTCCTTGTGGCGGATCTTGACCGGCACGCGGGACGGTTTCCAGCCTTCGTAGTAGACGCCGCGGATGAGCATGGGCAGTTCGGCGCCCACGTGGACGGCCTCTTCCACGGGCATGCGGTCGCGCAGGTGGTGCAGCACGGCGCGCAGGGCGTGGAAGGCCTGCTGCTGGTCGTCGCTGCCCAGCTCGGCGGCGATTTCCTTCAGCCATTCGTGGGTCTTCTGCACGGTCCGTTCGATGGAATGTACAGTCATGTTCGGTTGCCTCCTGGATGGGGATTCCCGGAAAAATGATTGTTTTTCTATGGGATTGGTGTGCGCCGATTTCAAGCGGGCGGGGGATGGCGGCTTACTCCGCGGCGGGTGGTGTGAAGCGGGCCAGGATGGCCTGCACCTCGTCGTCGGTGGTCTGGCGAAAGTCGTCGTACCAGCGGCCCACGGCGCTGAAGAAGGCGGGCTGCAGCGGCACCACCACGGCGTCGGTCAGGGCCGCCAGTTCGGCTACGGTATCCGGCGGTCCCACCGGCGCGGCCACCACGATGTGTGCCGCGCCCAGTTGGCGCACGGCCTGCACCGCGGCCTTCATGCTGGCGCCGGTGGCCAGGCCGTCGTCCACCAGAATGACGGTGCGGCCGTGCAGGTCGGGGTAGGGGCGGTCGCCGCGATAGGCCCGCTCGCGGCGCGCCAGCTCGGCGGACTCGGCCTGCTGCACGGCGGCCACCGCCTCGGGCGGCACGTGCAGGCGGGCGATGAGGTCCTCGTCCAGGAGGGTGACGCCGCCGCTGGCGATGGCGCCCATGGCGAATTCGGGCTGGCCGGGCAGGCCCAGCTTGCGCACTACCAGCACGTCCAGCGGCAGGCGCAAGGCCGTGGCCACCCCGGCGGCCACCGGCACGCCGCCGCGGGGCAGGGCCAGTACCAGCGCGTCGGGCCGGTCGCGGTAGGCCTGCAGGTGCCCGGCCAGCACGCGGCCGGCGGTGCGGCGATCCGGGTAGGGTTCGTTCACGTTCATGGTGTGCCGGCTTCCGGCAGGTCGTGGCGATGGGCGTCCAGCAGGGCCATGACCTCCGTTTCCTCCACGTCGTGCCAGTGCCGGTAGGCGTCGGCCACGGCGAAGCTCGGCCCGCTGCGCAGGTTGGCCACGTACAGGGCCGATGCCAGGGGCGCGATGGCCAGCGCCGAGTGGGTGGGCGCGGTGGGTACGGCCACGATGATGCGCTGCGCGCCGTGCCGCTGCAGGGCGGTGATGGCGGCGCGCAGCGTGGAGCCGGCCGCCAGGCCGTCGTCCACCAAGATCACCGGCCGCTCGTGCAGGTCCGGGAAGGGGCGGTCGTCGCGGAACAGGTGCACGCGGCGGGCCACCTTGTGGCGTGCCTGGGACAGGGCCTTGTCCACCTGGCTGGGGGTGAGACGGTAGTAGTCCACGTACTCGCGGTTGATCCATTCGGTGCCATCGAAGGCCACGGCGCCAAAGCCCGCCTCCGTGGTCCAGGGCAGCAGCACCTTGCTCACCACGCACACGTCCAGCGGCAGCCCCAGGCGCTCGGCGATGGCCGCCGCCACCGGCACGCCGCCGGCGGGAATGGCCAGCGCGATGGCCTCCGCCAGCCCGGGGTCGTCGCGCAGCATGTTGGCCAGCAGCTCGCCGGCGTGGCGGCGGTCGCGGAACACCCGCACGCGGCCGCGTAGGGAGGCCAGGTCATGAATGGGGGCGGTCATGCAGGCCAATATGGGGCGCAATGACCCCGGCCGCAAGTGGAGTTTTGACGTGTGGGGGCGCTATTCGTCCTTCCCACCCAGGGCCACCTGCCGCTCCTCGCCCGCCAGGTCCTCGTACACCAGCGGCCGGCCGTCGGGGCGCAGGGCCAGGCGCCGCCGCGGCGGCTGGTAGCGGGGTGAGAAGGGGTCGCGGGCCGGTCGCTGGCCGGGGAAGTCGATGCCCATGAGTGTGGCCATGCCGTAGAACAGGTCGCCGTTG
>JALVPS010000484.1 GCA_027031685.1 Gammaproteobacteria bacterium
CCCATCCCCCATGCGCCCATCTCCCTCTCCCCCCACCGGGGGGGAGAGGGCCGGGGTGAGGGGGCAGGCGCAACGCGCCTCAGGAGGCGGCCACCCGGCGCGCCCGCCACTGGCGCAGGGCGCGGCTGATCAGGGCGGAGGCCAGGTAGGCCAGGCCGGCGACGACGATGATGATGGCCCCGGAGGGCAGGTCGGGGCCGTAGGAGAGGGCCAGGCCGCTGCTGGTGAAGGCCATGCCCAGGGCGGTGGCGCCGAGCATCATGTGGCGCAGGGTGTGGGTGTAGTGGCCGGCGATGGCGGCCGGCAGGGTGAGCAGGGCGATGACCAGGATGAGGCCGACCACCTGGATGAGCAGCACCACGGTGAGGGCCACCATGAGCAGCAGCAGCAGAAAGAGGGCGGTGACGGGCAGGTTGCGCAGGGTGGCGAATTCCTCGTCGAAGATGACCGCCTGCAGGGCCTTGTAGTACAGCGCCACGATGCCCAGCAGCACGCCGTCCAGCGCCGCCATGAGCCACAGCTCGCCGGGGGTGACCATGAGGATGTTGCCGAACAGGTAGCTCATGAGCTCGGTGTGGTAGCCGGGGGTGCGGCTGATGAACAGGATACCCACGGCCATGCCCACGGCCCAGATGGCGGCGATGAGGGTATCCACCTGTTCGCGCCAGTAGCGCGCCACCAGGCCGATGGCCAGGGCGGCCAGCACGGCCGCCGCCAGCGCGCCCAGCAGGGGGTCGCCGCCATAGTAGAGCGCGGCGCCCATGCCGCCCAGCACGCTGTGCGCCACGCCGCCGGCCAGAAAGCCGATGCGCCGCACCACCACGTAGCTGCCCACCACGCCGCAGCCCACGCTGGCCAGCAGGCCGCCGAGCAGGGCGTACTGCAGAAAGGGGTACTGCCCCAGGGCGTGCAGGAAGGCGCTCACGGGTGTTCGTGCTCCACGGCGTGCACGTGGCTGCCGTACAGGGCGTCGATGAGCGGCCCGTCGATGTGTGCCGTGTCGTGTACGGCCAGGGTGCGGTTGAGGCAGGCCACCCGCCCCACGTAGGCGGAGATGAAGGCGATGTCGTGGGAGACGACGATGATGGTCATGCGCCGGTTGAGCCGCCTGAGCAGCTCGAAGATCTCCGTCTCCACGCGCGTGTCGATATTGGCGGTGGGTTCGTCGAGGATCAGCAGGCGCGGTTCGCAGGCCAGGGCGCGTGCCAAGAGCACCCGCTGCAGCTGGCCGCCGGACAGGGTGCCCAGCTGGCGCGCGGCCAGGTCGGCCACGGCCGCCTCGGCCATGACGCGGCGCGCGATGTCGCGGTCGCGGCGGGTATAGGGGCCGATGAGGCGGGTGCGGCCGAGGCGGCCGGTGAGCACCACCTCCTGCACGCTGATGGGGAAGTCGGGCGGGAAACGCAGGTGCTGCGGCACGTAGCCCACCGCGCGCCGCGCCGCCACCGGGGCGCGGCCCAGCACGCGCACCTCGCCGCGCTGCGGCCGGAGCAGGCCCAGCATCACCTTGAGCAGGGTGCTCTTGCCGCCGGCGTTGGGCCCCACCACGCCCAGGAACTCGCCGTCCCGCACGGTGAGGGAGACGTCCTCCAGCACCACCGGCCCGCCGTAGGAGAACCACACGTGGCGCAGCTCGACGGCCGGCGTGCTCACGCGGCGCCCTCCGCCAGGGCCGCCGCCACGCGGCGCAGGTTGTCGATCAGGTCGTAGGCCAGCGGGTCCAGCGCCACCACGCGGCCGCCGATGGCCCGCGCCACGGCCTCGGCGTCGCGCCGGCTGAACTCGCGCTGCACGAACACGGTGCGGATGCCCAGCCGGCGCGCCTGGGCGATGAGCTCGCCCAGGTGGTGCGCGCCGGGCGACTTGCCCTCGTGCTGCACGGCGATCTGTTGCAGGCCGTAGCGGGCCGCGAAATAGCCCCAGGCCGGGTGGAAGACGAGGAAGCGGCGCGCCTTCAGCCCTGCCAGCCGCTGGCGGATCTCCCCGTCCAGCGCGTCCAGCTCGGCGGCCAGGCGCGCCGCGTTGGCGCGGTAATCGGCGGCGTGGGACGGGTCCAGTTCGCTGAACACGTCGCGCAAATGGAAGGCGATCCGCTTGATGCGCAGCGGGTCGGTCCACACGTGCGGGTCGGGGGTCTCGTCGCCCGCTGGCGCCGGCAACAGGTCCAGCCCCTCGCGGGCGTCCACGATGCGCAGGCGCGCATTGGCCGCCCGGATGCGCTCCAGCCAGGCCCGCTCGAAGGGCACCCCCACCCGCACGTACACGTCCGCCTCGGCCAGGGCCGCCATCTGGCGCGGGGTGGGGTCGTAGGTGGCCGGGCTCTGGCCGGGCCGCACCAGGGTGTGCACCTGTACGTGGTCGCCGCCCACCCGCTCGGCGATGTACTTGAGCGGCAGCACGCTCACCACCACGCGCAGCGCGCCCCCGGCGTCGCGGCCGGCATCGGGACCGCCGCCACAGGCGGACAGGAGCAGGAACAGAAATGGCAGAAAGCGGTGCATGGCGCGGGTGGCTGACAGGGGCCGGCTATCTTACCGCAAGGGGCCGTTCGTCGGGCGTTCCGGCGCGCGGGCGATAGGCGGTTCTGCCGGGGCGCCGGACGGTGGAGGACACGCGCATTTGTTGATCCCCTACTGGTCATGGGGATAGGGCCTCTGCCAAGATGGCCGGGTCTCGAATCCATGAACCAGGGACGGAGAATCCGAACCATGATCACCGCACAGCTTCTCAAGCACAGCGCACTGGCGCTGGCCATTGCCTC
>JALVPS010000485.1:0-611 GCA_027031685.1 Gammaproteobacteria bacterium
CCAGGGCGCGCGTGAAGCGCTCGTTGATCACCTCCAGCAGGGGCAGGTGGGCCTTGAGCTTGTAGGGTGGATAGGCGAAGTCGTAGGGCACGATCTCGCCCGGCGGCCCCTCCGGCGGCGGGTCGAAGGCCACGTCACCCTCGGAGACCCCCTGCAGGAGGCTCTCCATCTCGTCCTGGGTGATCAGCTCTTCCTGGGACATGGTCTTACTGCATGACCAGCTTGGTGAAGAACAGGTCGTCCACGGCTTCCTTGCCGAAGCGCTCCTTCATCACCTTCTGCACCTCGGCCAGGGCCGCCTTGCGCAGCTGCTCCTTGCCCTCCGGCGTCTGCAGGCTGGCGGCGTCCTGCTGCCCGAAGAGCATGAGCAGGTTGTTGCGGATGACGGGCATGTGCTGCTTGATGGCCGCCAGGGCCTCCGGGTCGTTGGTGGACACGGAGATTTCCGCCGACATGTAGCGCGGGCGCGACTTGGGCCCGAAGTTGACCAGGAACTCGGGCGCCAGCTGCAGGTACTGGGTCTCCTTGAAGGGGTTGGGCGGCGGGGCCTGCACCACCTGCTCGGCGGGTTGCTTGTCCAGCGCGCCGGTGGCGAACAGGGTGCCCATGGT
>JALVPS010000485.1:621-2758 GCA_027031685.1 Gammaproteobacteria bacterium
CCATGGTGGTGGCCGCCGCCAGCAGGGCGGCGCCGCCACCGATCATGATCATCTGCTTCATCGTGTCTGTCCCTTGTGTGTCGGTCTTCCTGCCGAGCGTTATGCAAGGAGCGTGCCAGTAAGCTCAACAGTGCCCATTACTCAGGAAGGCCGCAGCCAGTTTGGGGTCGGTGGGTCAGAAATTTGGCGGTTACGCCTCGGTTGATAAGTGCGGAAGGCGTGTGGCGTGTCAATGGTTTGGCAGCTGACGACAAGTTGTGACGTGCACCACAGTTTGCCGGTTTGGTGAGGTTGTTGAGTGTGAGGTGTGGCTATACTCGGGATGTCAAGGTGCTTATGGATCAGTGCGCCACTTAGGCAGACAAACGGAAATGTCCACCAAGGCTGGTTGTTAAGTATTATGTACAGTTAATGAGGGCTTAAGCGATGATCAAGAAGCTGATTGCAGGCGTTGCATTGTCAACGTGTCTGTTGGGTGGGCCTGTCTCGGCAGCAACTGTGTTTGTCCCAGGCGCGGCTAGTGGCTGGCAGACCTATTCGACGGAATTTGATGACAATTTCCTGGGTGTGGTGACCATCGGGGTTTTCAATGAGGAAGATATGGATGTGGATGCCGAGCTGCTGCTGGACAATTTCTCTGGCACGGTGACCTTCAGTAGCACCGGCGGTAACCTTGGGTTCGAATCCGGGCTCAGTGGGTATTCCGCTGCCGGCTCGGTTTCCACTACGGCTGGCCCCGTGGCCGGTTACTCACCCACGGAAGGGGCGAACATGGCCCACATGGTCTCCAATAATGTGGATACCAGTGGTTTCGTCAACGCCAATGGGGATCCTGGCACTAACGGTAGTCTGCTGACGTTCTGGATCGACGTGGATCCGGGTCAGGTGCTCAGTTTTGATTGGAACTTCATTAATCACGAGGCGACCGATCCCGGTGGGGATCCCAGTACTTTCTGGGATTTTGCGTTCATTGATATCAGAGGTGCTGGTGTATCTACTTTTCATCAATATGACGTATTGGCACAGGTCACCCCCGTGCCGCTGCCGGCGGCGGTCTGGCTGTTCGGCTCGGGCCTGCTCGGGCTGGTCGGCATGAAGCGTCTTCGCCGGCCTGAAGTAGGCTAAACGGTAAGACCTCGCAATAAGGTGCCCCGGTCCGTCTTGCCGATGGACCGGGGCTTTTTTCGTCCAGGCGACCGGGCTGGGGTCAGTCCAGCACGTGCGAGACCAGCCCGTCGGCCAGCTTGGGCTCGAACCAGGTGGACTTGGGCGGCATGACCTCGCCGGCGTCGGCCACAGCCATGAGGTCTTCCATGCGCGTGGGGTAGAGGGCGAAGGCCACGGCCATCTCGCCGCTGTCCACGCGCCGCTCCAGTTCTTCCAGGCCGCGCATGCCGCCCACGAAGTCGATGCGCTCGTCGCGGCCCGGATGCGCGCCTCCGGCAGGCGCAGCCGGTATCAGCGGCCCGCCAGGTACATGCCGAACTCGGCCGGCCGCCCCGGGTGCACGGGCTCGGCGGCGGGTTCCACCTCGAACACCTCGCCGATGGCGGCCAGCAGCGACTCGGGGCTGTGGCCATTGAGGTCGCGCACCACGCGCAGGTCGTCCACGGCTTCCTTGCCGAAGCGCCCCTTCATCACCTTCTGCACCTCGGCCAGGGCCGCCTTGCGCAGCTTTTCCTTGCCCTGCGGCGTCTGCAGGCTGGCGGCGTCCTGCTGCCCGAAGAGCATGAGCAGGTTGTTGCGGATGACGGGCATATGCTGCTTGAGGGCGGCCAGGGCCTCCGGGTCGTTGGTGGATACGGAGATCTCCGCCGACATGTAGCGTGGGCGCGACTTGGGTCCGAAGTTGACCACGAACTCGGGCTCGAGCTGCAGGTAGCGGGTCTCCTTGAAGGGGTTGGGCGGCGGGGCCTGCACCACCTGCTCGGCGGGCTGCTTGTCCAGCGCGCCGGTGGCGAACAGGGTGCCCATGGTGGTGGCCGCCGCCAGCAGGGCGGCGCCGCCACCGATCATGATCATCTGCTTCATCGTGTCTGTCCCTTGTGTGCCGGTCTTCCTGCCGAGCGTTATGCAAGGAGCGTGCAGGCTGGTGGTGACTGGCGATTCAAGGGCTTGGCTCAGGCGGCGGGTGTGG
>JALVPS010000486.1 GCA_027031685.1 Gammaproteobacteria bacterium
CCCCCCTTCGGACAGTGACGAACCCTGTGGGTAACCCCCAAGGGAGGTGCGCGCCGTCATGGTCGGCCTCGGTGGTCCGCTCGTTCCTCCAGGACAGCCGCTCCGGCCCCTGTTTCGCTGCCCGCCAAGGGTGTACATTTGCACACTCTGCGACCGATACCCCGGCCATGCCCCTCGCCGCCTTCCACCCCGCCGTCGCCGCCTGGTTCAGCCGCGCCCTGGGCCGGCCCACCGCGGTGCAGGCGCAGGCCTGGCCAGTGATCGCGGGCGGCGGGCACGCCCTGCTGGCGGCGCCCACCGGCTCGGGCAAGACACTGGCGGCCTTTCTGGCGGTGATCGACGCGCTGCTGCGCGAGGGGCTGGCGGCGCCCCTGCCGGACCGCACGCGGGTGCTGTACATCTCGCCCCTCAAGGCGCTGTCCAACGACATCCAGCGCAACCTGCAGGTGCCGCTGGCGGGCATCCGCGACGCCCTGCTGGCACAGGGCCTGCCGGACGTGGACATCCGCGCCTGGGTGCGCACCGGCGACACGCCGGCCGCCGAGCGCGAGAAGGCCCGGCGCCGCCCGCCGCACATCCTGGTCACCACCCCCGAGTCGGCCTACCTGCTGCTCACCTCGGCCTCCGGCCGGCGCATGCTGGGCGGGGTGCGCACGGTGATCGTGGACGAGATCCACGCCCTGGCCGGCAACAAGCGCGGCGCCCAGCTGAGCCTGACCCTGGAACGGCTGGCGGCCCTGGTGGACGGCCCGCTGCAGCGCGTCGGCATCTCCGCCACGCAGGAGCCCATCGAGGCCATGGCCCGCTTCCTGGTGGGCGCGCGCGACGATCCCTGCCAGATCATCGACACCGGCCACGGCCGGCCGCGCGACCTGGCCCTGGTACTGCCCGACTCGCCGCTCACCGCGGTCATGGCCGCCGAGGTGTGGCAAGAGCTGTACGAGCGGCTGGAGGCGCTCATCCGCGCCCACCGCACCGCCCTGGTGTTCGTCAACACGCGCCGCCACGCCGAGCGCGTGGCCCACGCCCTGTCCGACCGGCTGGGCGAGACGGCCGTCACCGCCCACCACGGCAGCCTGTCGCGCGCCCACCGGCTGGACGCCGAGCAGCGCCTCAAGCAGGGCGAGCTGCGCTGCCTGGTGGCCACCGCCTCCCTGGAGCTGGGCATCGACATCGGCCACGTGGACCTGGTGTGCCAGCTCGGCTCGCCGCGCAACATCGCCGCCTTCCTGCAGCGCGTGGGCCGCTCCGGCCACGCCGTGGGCGCCCTGCCCAGGGGGCGGCTGTTCCCCCTGTCGCGCGACGACCTGGTGGAGTGCACTGCCCTGCTGGGCGCGGCGCGCCGCGGCGAGCTGGACCGCATCACCATCCCCGACCACCCCCTGGACGTGCTGGCCCAGCAGATCGTGGCCGAGGTGGCCGCCCGCGAGTGGCCCATGGACGCCCTGTTCGAGCGCTTCCGCCGCGCCTGGCCCTACCGCGACCTGGCCCGCGTCGACTTCGAGGCCGTGGTGCACATGCTGGCCCAGGGCTTCACCACCCGCCGCGGCCGGCGCGGCGCCCACCTGCACCTGGACGCCGTGCACCGCATCCTGCGCCCGCGGCGCGGCGCGCGCCTCACCGCCCTCACCAACGGTGGCGCCATCCCCGATCTGTTCGACTACGACGTGCTGCTGCAGCCGGCCGGCCTGCGCATCGGCACCCTCAACGAGGACTTCGCCTTCGAGAGCCTGCCGGGCGACATCTTCCTGCTCGGCAACCGCAGCTACCGCATCCTCAAGGTGGAACAGGGCAAGGTGCTGGTGGAGGACGCCCAGGGCCAGCCGCCCAACATCCCCTTCTGGTTCGGCGAGGCCCCGGGCCGCAGCGACGAGCTGTCGCGGGCCGTATCCGACCTGCGCGCCGGCGTGGAGGCCCGCCTGGCCGACGGCCCGGAGGCCACCGCCGCCTGGCTGTGCGACACCTACGGCATCGACGCCGACGCCGCCGGCCAGCTGGTGGACTACCTGGCCACGGCGCGGGCCGCCCTCGGCTGCCTGCCCACCCAGCAGCGCCTGGTGCTGGAGCGCTTCTTCGACGACAGCGGCGACATGCACCTGGTGCTGCACTCGCCCTGGGGCACGCGCCTCAACCGCGCCTGGGGGCTGGCCCTGCGCAAGCGCTTCTGCCGCAAGTTCAACTTCGAGCTGCAGGCCGCCGCTCTGGAGGACAGCATCGTCCTGTCCCTGTCCGCCAGCCACAGCTTCCCCCTGGCCGAGGTGGCCCGCTACCTGCAGCCCGACACCGTGCGCTACCTGCTCATCCAGGCCCTGCTGGACGCCCCCATGTTCCCCACCCACTGGCGCTGGAACGCCACCATCGCCCTGGCCGTGCCGCGCTTCCGCGGCGGGCGGCGCGCCCCGCCCTGGTTCCAGCGCGCCGACGCCGAGGACCTGGTGGCCGCCGTCTTCCCGGACCAGATCGCCTGCTTCGAGAACATCGCCGGCGAGCGCGAAGTGCCCGACCACCCGCTGGTCAACCAGACCCTGGCCGACTGCCTGCAGGAGGTCATGGACTGCGCCGGGCTGGAGCGGGTGCTGCGCCGCCTGGCCGCGGGCGAGATCGACGTGGTGGCCCGCGACCTCACCGCCCCCTCGCCCCTGGCCCAGGAAGTGCTCGCTGCCCGCCCCTGGGCCTTCCTCGACGACGCCCCGGCCGAGGAGCGCCGCACCCTGGCCGTGCAGTCCCACGGCTTCCGCGACCCCGCCGAGGCC
>JALVPS010000487.1 GCA_027031685.1 Gammaproteobacteria bacterium
CGCCCTGCACGACTTCGACCTGCGCCTGCTGGACTTCTACCGCGAGCGGGCCGACGACCTGGACGCCCGCATCGCGCAGGCCACCGGCCCCCACCACCTGTTCCACACCATCACCGAGTCGCCGGCCATGCGCCTGCACATGACGCGGCGGCTGATCGAGACGGCGGCCTGAGCCGACCCCGTCAGACCGGCTGCATGGCTCCCGCGGGCAGCGTGCGGCCGGCGCGCTCGTCCAGGGCCGCCAGGCTGTGGTGGGCCAGCGCCGGGGCCGCCACGTCCTCCAGCCAGGCGTCGATCATGTCGCCCCACTTGAGGGGCAGCACCAGGTCGTGCCACTCCAGCGGCGCCGCCTCGCACATGCGCCGGTAGCGGGCCGGATCGTCGCACACCGCCAGCACCGTCTGCGCCAGCGCCTGCGGGTCGCGCTCCGGGAAGAAGCGCACCGCGCCGCGCCCGCCGACCCGGCCCACGAACATGGGGTGGTCGGAAGCGATGACCGGCGTGTGCACCATGAGGCCCTCCATGATGGTCATGGGCAGGCCCTCCGGGTAGGCGTGGCGGCTGGGCACCACCACCAGGTCGGCGTGGTGCATGCCCGCCAGCACGGCACGGTGGGGGATGACGCCGGCGTACTCCACCCGCGAGCGCAGGGCGAGGCGCGCCAGCCGTTCTTCCAGGGCGCGCTCGTCGCCGCGCCCGGCGATGGTCAGCTCCACCACCCGGCCGGCCCGCTCCAGCCAGGCCACGGCGGCCAGCAGGTCGTCCAGGCCCTTGTCCGGGTCCAGGCCGCCGGCGTAGAACAGCCGCGGCGGGCGGGCCGTCAGGTCCCCGGGGACGGCCTTGCGCCAGTGCTCCGGGCGGTCCAAGTGTTCCCAGTCGTAGGGCAGGATGCGGGCCGGATCGACCCCCAGCCGCGCCAGGGAGCGGGCCGCGTTGAGCTGGTGGTTGGCCACCCAGCGCACGTTGGGCAGGCGCAGGGCGCGGCCCAGGCGCCAGTCCTGCCAGCGCCCGCGCGGCCGCAGGCCGCGCCGCTCGAAGGAATCGGCGAACACGGGGAAGGTCTCGATGCCGCGCCGGTGCAGGCTGTGCAGCAGGCGCGCGTCGGGGACGCGCAACACCACGCGCTCCGGCGTCCAGGCATCCAGGCAGGCCGCCACCCGCTCGTGGTCGATGTCTGGCCCGCCGCCCAGGCCGACGGCCACCAGGCCCGGCTCCAGCACCCGCTCGCCGCGCGGCGCGGTGAGGGTGAGCACCACCACCCGGTGGCCGGCGCGCACCTGACGGAGCACGGTCTCCACCGAATAGCGCTGTCCGTAGTAGTTCTCCTCGCCGCCCGTGGCGATCAGGCGATCGTACGCCTCGGCGAAATCGCCGGCGTACTGTATATACATGACTTCCATACTGGCACCTCCAATCTGTGCGGTCGCCTGCCGTGGGGCACTCCCTGCCCTTTCCAAACCGCCATTCTAGGGACAGTCGCCCCGGCCATCGCACCCGCAGCAGGGAAAATGAGAACCAACACAAACCGACAGACCGGCTCTACGGAGGTTCCGTGATGCCTGCCACCTTTCGCCATCCGCCCCGGGGCGGCCACGCCCGGCCGTGCCCCGTGCGCGGCTTCACACTTCGCGCGCCACCCAGGACAGCACCAGCAGCACCAGCCCGTCGAACAGCAGGCTGATACCCACGATGAGCCCCAGGATCCAGTCCGCCTGGAAGGGCCAGCCGCCGATCAGGAGCACCGCCAGCAGTGCCGACAGCAGCCCGTTGACCATGAGCCAGCCCCAGCCCGGCAGGGGCCGCCACTGCAGGGCCAGGCCGATGCTGGCGAAGGCGTCGAACAGGAAATAGACGATCAAGAGCAGCACCAGGGCGGCCGCCCCGGCGATGGGATTGAAGGCGATGAGCAGGCCCGCCACCACCAGGGCGAAGGCCTTGAGCCAGCCCATGCCGCTGCGCTGGTAGCCCTGCCAGGCCAGCCAGCCGAACAGCACGCCGGCGGCGATGAGCAGCACGGCGATGAGCAGCGACAGGGTCACCGACACCAGCTGCGGCGCCAGCACCCCCACCAGGCCGATGAGCGTGAGCACGATGCCGGTCACGCGCAGCTGGCGGCGCAGATCGGGGGTCATGAGAATCTGATAATCCACGGGCATGGTCGCTCCCTCCTCGGGATGTCTGTTGGGATGCAGGAGGGATTGGGCCCGCCGGGAACCGCTTCAAGGGCGAACCCGGAAATTTTTGCCCCCGCAGTCAGCGGGGGAGCAAACAAAAACGGGGGGCCGCGCCAGCATGGCACGGCCTCCACCCGATCCCCGCCGGAGCGGGACATTTTTGCCGGTGCTCAGGGCTGGATGCGGAAGAAGCCCATCATGCCGGCGTCCTCGTGCTCGAGGATGTGGCAGTGGTACATGTAGTCGCCGCGATTCACGGCCGGGTCGAAGCGGCCGATGAAGCGCACCGTCTCGCCCGGCTGGACCAGCACGGTGTCCTTCCAGCCCAGGTCCACGCCGCTGGCGGGCTTGCCGTTGCGGTCCAGGATCTGCCACTGGATGGCGTGGGCGTGGAAGGGATGCGCCATGGGCGACATGTTCTCGATGGACCAGATCTCGGTGTTGCCCTCGGACAGCTTGATGATCTCGTCGATGCGGTTCATGTCGAAGGACTTGCCGTTGATGACGAAGCGCATGTTGGCCATGCCGCCCTGGCCCATGCCGCCGCCGTTCATGCCGCCCATGTCCATGGACATGAC
>JALVPS010000488.1 GCA_027031685.1 Gammaproteobacteria bacterium
CCTGAGCGACGCCGACGCCCAGGCCGCCGCCCAGCTTGAAGAAGGGGTCGTCGGCGTCGCTCAGGTAGCCGGCGTCGGCGGCGCCGAACCAGAAGCGGCGGCTGTCGGGGGCGAAGTAATTGTCGATGTTGAGGTGGGCGTTGGCGCTGGAGGTCTCCTGCTGCTCGTCGCCGCGCTCGGCGCCGCGGCTGATGTCGGTGGCGCCGTCCAGGCGCAGCTGCCAGGTGCGTGGCAGGGAGCTGTAGTTGTGCTCGTAGTTGGCACGCAGGGTGAGGTCGTAGCTGGTCTGGTCCTGGTTGCCGCTCTTGGAATTGAAGTTGCCCAGCAGGAAGGCCTGTTCGTAGCGGCTCTCCGGCTCCAGGTAGTCCGTGAGGCGGATGGCCTTGGCCGGCAGCGCCAGGAAGGCCAGGGCCAGCAGGCAGAGCGGGTGAAGGCGGGCGAGGGGCATGGACGGTACCGGTTGGCGGGCGGGTGGGCAATTTGCCTTGCCTGCCGGCGCCCCGCAAGCGGTGGCTTCAAAACAGGCCGGGCTCACCGGGAGCGGTGTCCGGCGCGGACACGAGGATGGCGGTGATGTTGTCGTTGCCGCCCACCTCCAGCGCCACCTGGATGAGCAGATCGACCTTCTCCTGCTCGGTGCCGGGGGTGGCCAGCAGCTCGGCGATGGCCGCGTCGGGCAGCTCGGTGGTGAGGCCGTCACTACACAGCAGGATCTGCTCCTCGCGCCGCAGTACGCCGGACACGTGATCCACCTCCACGCGCTCGCCGCGGGTGATGCCGATGGAGCGGGTCAGCAACCCCGCGTAGGGGTGGATGCGGGCGTCCTCGCGCGACAGATAGCCCAGGTCCACCAGTTCCTGCACCGTGGAGTGGTCGTGGGTGAGCTGGGTGAGATGGCGGCCGTCCCACAGGTAGGCGCGGCTGTCGCCCACCCAGGCCACCTCGAACTGGTGCTGCCACAGCTGCAGGGCGACGATGGTGGTGCCCATGTTGGGGTCGCCGATGCCCTGATCGCCGGCATCCAGCACCACCTGGTGGGCGGCGGCGATGGCCTCCGGCAGGGGCTCGCCGGCGCGCACCGCCTGCAGCACGTGCTCCACGGTGAGGCGGCTGGCCACATCGCCGGCGGCGTGGCCGCCCATACCGTCCGCCACCAGGAACAGGCCCAGCTCCTCGTCCAGGCCGTAGGCGTCCTCGTTGTGGCGCCGTATCTTGCCGATGTCGGTGCCGTGGCCATAGGCCCAGGGACTGTTGTGCCGGGGCACGGAAGGGGTGGGGGACGCGTTGTCTGACATGCGGGGCCCTGTGCTGGAAGGATGGAACGGATCCTGGCTCGCTGCCCTGGCGCTTCCATTCCAGAGGTTGGCTGATTGTACCGGCTGCCCCCGCCATTTCCATGACGGGGGT
Organism: Gammaproteobacteria bacterium; assembly: GCA_027031685.1. Lineage (GTDB taxonomy): Bacteria > Pseudomonadota > Gammaproteobacteria > UWMA-0217 > UWMA-0217 > JALVPS01. Next base: position 1,408 of record JALVPS010000488.1, read on the forward strand.
TGCGTCGTGGCATAAAGACGGGGCCGCGGCCCCCGCCTTTCACTCGATCACTCGATGCCGCAGGTGCCGCCGCCGCAACAGCCGCCCAGGTCGCAGGCGGGCATGGCGGGGGGCTCATCGCCGCCCTTGCCGGTGAGCACGTTGCCGCCGGTGGCCAGGCGGGTGACGGGGCTGTCCGGCGGGGTGTCGCCGGGGTCGATGCCGGCCAGCTCGCACAGCTCGCCCCAGGTCTGCACCACGTCGTTCATGCGGTGCACCACTTCCACGATGCGGTCGTTGGCCTCGCAGCGATAGTCGTAAGTCGGCATGTCGTTTCCCTCGTGATGGTCCAGAAAGCGGGCTGACGGCAGGTAATGGGGGCGCGGCGCGCCGCTGGCAAGGGGCAGGGCGCGGTTTCGTGACTCAGTTCTCGATGAAGCCGAGCCAGTCCTGCACGACGCGGCGCAGCTCGGCCGGGTCGATGGTCACCGGCCGGCCCTCCTCGTCGCCGTGGCAGGCCATGACGATGCGCTCCGGGTCCAGGTCCAGGGCGTAGCTGTTGCCGATGAACTCGTAGTGGCCGGTGCCCTGTTCCTCCAGCCGCGACAGGGCGTCCAGCAGCTCGCGGCAGGTCTGGTCGTCGTCCTGCAGGTCGGACTCCAGAAACTGCGCCAGCATCGCCTCCTCCTGCTGGTCGGGGGTGGCGGGGCGGGCGCGCGGCGCGCCGGATTCATCGCGGTAGAACTCGATGGGGCTCATTTTCGGCGGTCCCGGATGTAGATGGGATAGGCGGTGTTGATGCGGCCGTCACGGCGCAGGTAGCCCTCGATGGGGAAGCCCAGGCCGGAGGGGCCGCGCCACGGACGCGACTTGCCGCGCTCGCGGTGGCGGTAGGCATGCAGGATGGCCTGCACCACCTCGCGCGGGGTGAGGCGGTCGGGGAACAGGGTAGAGAACTTCTCCTTCCACTGGCCGCTGCGCGGGTCGCGGATGGCCACGCGCGCGGTGTACACGCCGGCCCGGTTGGGGCCGGCCTGCACCCGCACGATGCGCACGCCCCTGGGCACCTTGCCGTTGGTCTTGGCGTGGAAGCCGGTGGGCTTGCCGCGCCGGTTGATCTCGCCGTGGAAGATGTGGGTGGCGTTGATGGGCGGCCTGGTGTGCGTCCACACGCGCTGGTCGCGGGCCGGGGCGGCGCCGGCCAGCAGCAGGGCGAGGGACAGGGCCAGCAGGGCGGTGAGCAGCGGTCTCATGGCGGGGCCGGTGACGGAAAATGAATGATCCATTCTAGCAGGCGGGCGGCGGCCTTTCAGCGCGCCGCCTGGCAGTGGAGGATGACCGTGCGCCGGCCGTCGGCCAGCCACAGGGTGTCCTCCTGCAGGGTGGCGGTGAGCGCCATGCGCGGCTGGACCAGGTCGACCAGGCCGGCCTCGGCGGCGTCCGGCAGGTGGTATACGCGCAGCCTGCCAGTTGTGCCAGTTCCTCGCCGTGCTGTTCCCACCAGACCCGGGCGGCGCGCGGCTGGTAGGTGTACACCACCACCGCCCCGGCGTGGCCGCAGGCCTTGCGCAGCCGGCGCGGGTCCGGCTGGCCCAGCGTCACCCACAGCCGCACCGTGCCGTCCGCCTCGCGCCGCCACAGGTCCGGCTCCTCGTCCTGGCACAGGCCGCGGCCGAACCGCAGGTCGGGGTGGGCGTGGCGGGCGAAGGCCACCAGCCGCACCATCATGCGCAGGTCGGTCTCGGCGGGGTGGCGGGCCAGGGTGAGGCTGTGGTCGGCATAGTAGTGGCGGTCCAGGTCGGACACCGCCAGCTCGACGCGGAACACGGTGGACTTGAGGGCCATCAGGGGCGGGCCGGGATGCCGGCGGCCAGCTTGTTCAGCACGTGGCCGGCGGCGGCCAGGCCGAAGGCGGCCGTCACCACCACCGCCGAACCGAGGCCGCCGGCGCAGTTGAGCCCGCCGGGGGCGCACACGCCGGCCGGCGGGCGGGCCTGCTCCAGGGAATACACGCAGGCCACCTCCAGCCGCTTGCCCGGCCGGCGCGGAAAGCCGTGCCGCTCGCGCAGCAGGCGGCGGGTCTTGCCCAGCAGCGGGTCGTGGATGGCGCGGCTCAGATCGGCGGTGCGCACCTGGCCGGGGTCGGTGCGTCCGCCGGCCCCGCCCACGGTGACCAGCTTCTGCCGCCGGTAGCGGCAGTGGGCGATGACCGCCGCCTTGGCGCGCGCGCCGTCGATGCAGTCGATGACCCAGTCGAAAGGGCCGGCCAGCAGCTCGGCCACGTTGTCGGGGGTGACGAAGTCCTCCACCGTCCGCACCCGGCAGGCAGGGTTGATGGCCGCGATGCGCGCCGCCAGGGCCTGGGCCTTGGCGCGGCCGAAGTCCGGCTCGATGGCGTGCAGCTGGCGGTTGACGTTGGACTCGCACACGTGGTCCAGATCGATGAGGGTGAGTTGGCCCACGGCGCTGCGCGCCAGTGCCTCCACGGCCCAGGAGCCGACCCCGCCCAGGCCGACCACGCACACGTGCGAGGCGCGAAAGCGGGCCAGCGCCGGCTCGCCGTAGGCCTTGCCCACGCCCTGGAAGCGGCGCGTGGTGTCGGCAGAGTCGGGCGGGGAGCTGGCAGGGACGGGCATGGGTGGCGCGGGCGGCGGGCGGAAAGGCGATTGTGCCACTGCCGCGGGGCCCCGCCCAGGCGGATGCCGTGGTCGCAATCGGGCCACGATCTGCCGGTATAATGTGTTCACGGGAGTAGCGAGCCGGTACAATCGCGCCCCCCGACAGGACGGCGGCCGGCGGGCCGCGCGAGCATGAAACCAACTCCCTCCCTGCGGGCCGACGGGTGAGCGGGCGATATTTCCGCAGCAGCGGCTATCTGGCCGACGGGGCCATCCCCCGCGCGGGCGGCGGAACGGTGCCGCTGGCGGCGTTGCCGCCCTTTCTGCGCACGCTGCTGGTGACCGACGGCACGGTAACCAAGAGCCTGGAGGCCTATTTCTGGGAGCCGGTGGCGGTGCGCCCCATTCGTCATGCCTGCCTCACCCTGGACGCGCTTGAGCCGGGCCTGGCGGCGGCGCCGGGGGCGTCCGTGCTGCGCCGCGAGGTGAGCCTCATGGGGCGCAGCAGCGGCCGGTGCTACGCCTGCGCCCGCTCCGTGCTGGCGCTGGACGAGCTGGCCCCGCGCCTGCGCGCCGGGGTGGTGGAGGGGCGCATCGGCATCGGCGAGCTGCTGCGCGAGCAAGGCGTGGAGACCTATCGCGAGATCTTCGACCTGAGCTGGCTGCCGGCGGATACGCGCCACGATCCCCTGCTGGCGCCGCTCGCCGGCGACATCGTGGCGCGCGCCTACCGCATCCGCGTGGGGGGCAGCCCGGCCATCGTGGTGCGCGAGTTCTTCCCGCTCGATCTGTACCGCTCCTGAGCACGGGTGTGTGATAATCATTTCATTTTCCGCAGCTTCCGCAATCCGAAGAGGTCCAAGTGGACGAACAACGCAAGAAGGCCCTGGCGGCCGCCCTGAGCCAGATCGAGCGCCAGTTCGGCAAGGGGGCGGTCATGCGCCTGGGCGACAAGACCGCGGTCAACGACGCGCAGGCCATCTCCACCGGCTCCCTGGGGCTGGACATCGCCCTCGGCATCGGCGGGCTGCCCAGGGGACGGGTGGTGGAGATCTACGGGCCGGAGTCGTCGGGCAAGACCACCCTCACCCTGCAGGTGATCGCCGAGTGCCAGCGCCAGGGCGGCACGGCCGCCTTCGTGGACGCCGAGCACGCCCTCGACCCCATCTACGCCGAGAAGCTGGGCGTGGACATCGACGACCTGCTGGTGTCGCAGCCGGACACCGGCGAGCAGGCCCTGGAGATCACCGACATGCTGGTGCGCTCCGGCTCGGTGGACGTGGTGGTGGTGGACTCGGTGGCCGCCCTCACCCCCAAGGCCGAGATCGAGGGCGAGATGGGCGACTCCCACGTGGGCCTGCAGGCGCGCCTCATGAGCCAGGCGTTGCGCAAGCTCACGGCCAACATCAAGCGCTCCAACACACTGGTCATCTTCATCAACCAGATCCGCATGAAGATCGGCGTCATGTTCGGCAATCCGGAGACCACCACCGGCGGCAACGCGCTCAAGTTCTATTCCTCCGTGCGGCTGGACATCCGCCGCATCGGGGCCATCAAGAAGGGCGACGAGGTCATCGGCAACGAGACGCGCGTCAAGGTGGTGAAGAACAAGATGGCGCCGCCCTTCAAGCAGGCCGAGTTCGAGATCCTCTACGGCGAGGGCATCTCGCGCCTGGGCGAGATCATCGACCTGGGTGTCAAGCACGGCCTCGTCGACAAGGCCGGGGCCTGGTACAGCTACAACGGCACGCGCATCGGCCAGGGCAAGGAGAACGTGCGCCAGTACCTGCGCGAACACCCGGAGATGGCCGAGGAAATCGAGGACCTGCTGCGCGCCAGGCTGCTGCCGCAGGCCAGCAGGGCCGAGGCGGCAGAGCAGGCCGCCGAATCCTAGACGGGCCGTTGACCCCATGGTGGAGGGCGACTGCCGGGCGCGGGCCCTGGCCCTGCTGGCGCGGCGCGAGCACTCGCGCTTCGAGTTGGCCGCCAAACTCGCCCGGCGCGGTTACCCCGCCGAGGAGATCGCCGCCTGTCTGGACGCCCTGGAGGAGACCCAGCTGCTGAGTGACGCCCGCTACGCCGAGAGCTACGTGCGCAGCCGGGTGGAGAAGGGGTATGGCCCCTTGCGCATCCGCCAGGAGCTGCGCGAGCGGGGCGTGGCGGCCAGCTTGGCCGAGGCCGTGCTGGCCAGTTATGCCAGGCGCTGGCCGGCCCTGGCGCAGCGCCAGTACCGGCGCAAGTTTGGCGTCACGCGGCCCGCCGACTATCCCGACTGGGCGCGCCGGGTGCGCTATCTGGGCGGGCGCGGCTTCAGCGCGGAGCACATGCGCGCCCTGTTCGACGACGAACCGAATCAAGAGACGGAATGAACCATGCGTAGCAGCGCAGAGATAAGACAGACCTTCCTCGACTACTTCGCCGAGCGGGGCCACGAGATCGTGCCCTCCAGCCCACTGGTGCCGGCCAACGACCCGTCGCTGCTGTTCACCAACGCCGGCATGGTGCAGTTCAAGGAGGTCTTCCTGGGCCTGGAGGAGCGGCCCTACCGGCGCGCCGCCTCGGTGCAGCGCTGCGTGCGCGCCGGCGGCAAGCACAACGACCTGGAGAACGTCGGCTACACCGCCCGCCACCACACCTTCTTCGAGATGCTGGGCAACTTCAGCTTCGGCGACTACTTCAAGCGCGAGGCCATCCGCTATGCCTGGGAGCTGCTCACCGAGGTGTTCGAGATCCCGCCCGAGCGGCTGTGGGTGACGGTGTACGCGGAGGACGACGAGGCGGCCGACATCTGGCTCAAGGAGGTGGGCATCGACCCGCGGCGCTTCTCGCGCATCGGCGACAAGCCCGGCGGCCGGCGCTACGAGAGCGACAACTTCTGGTCCATGGGCGACACCGGCCCCTGCGGCCCCTGCACGGAGATCTTCTACGACCACGGTCCCGAGGTGCCCGGCGGCCCGCCCGGCACACCGGAGGAGGACGGCGACCGCTACATCGAGATCTGGAACCTGGTGTTCATGCAGTACGACCGCGACGCGGCCGGCAACCTCAAGCCGCTGCCCAAGCCGTCGGTGGACACCGGCATGGGCTTGGAGCGGCTGGCCGCCGTGCTGCAGGGGGTGCACAGCAACTACGAGATCGACCTGTTCCGCAACCTGATCCGCGCCGCCGCCGACATCTTGGGCGTGACGGACCTGGACAGCCCCTCCCTCAAGGTCATCGCCGACCACATCCGCGCCTGCAGCTTCCTCACCACCGACGGCGTGCTGCCGGCCAACGAGGGGCGCGGCTACGTGCTGCGGCGCATCATCCGCCGCGCCGCCCGCCACGGCCACAAGCTGGGCGCGCGCGAGCCCTTCTTCCACCAGCTGGTACCGGCCCTGGTGCACGAGATGGGCGATGCCTACCCCGAGCTGGCGCGCGCCGCCGGACACGTGCAGAAGGTGCTGCGGCTGGAGGAGGAGCGCTTCGCCGAGACCCTGGACAAGGGCATGGCCATCCTGCGCGAGGCCATCGAGCACGCTGGGGGCGGTGTCATCTCCGGCGAGACCGTCTTCCGTCTGTACGACACCTACGGCTTCCCGGCCGACCTGACTGCCGACGTGGCCCGCGAGCACGGCCTGGCGGTGGACATGGCCGGCTTCGAGCAGCGTATGGCCGAGCAGCGCGAGCGGGCGCGGGCGGCCAGCGCCTTCTCGGCCATGGGCGAGGGCGTGCCCGTGGCCGAGCAGGGCTGGCGGTCCGAATTCATCGGCTACGACCACCTGAGCGGCGAGGCCGAGGTCATCGGCCTGCTGCGCGACGGGCGGCCGGTGTCGGCCCTGCAGCCCGGCGAGGCGGGGATGGTGGTGCTGGATCGCACGCCCTTCTACGCCGAGTCCGGCGGCCAGGTGGGCGACACCGGCGTGCTGCGCGGCGAGCAGGCCGAGTTCCGCGTGGAAGACACCCAGAAGCAGGGGCAGGCCATCGTGCACATCGGCCGGCTCAGCGCCGGCGAGCTGCGCGTGGGCGACCGCGTGCAGGCGCAGGTGGACGTCGATCGGCGCGAAGCCATCCGTGCTCACCACTCCGCCACCCACCTGCTGCACGCCGCCCTGCGCCAGGTGCTGGGCGAACACGTGCAGCAGAAGGGCTCGTTGGTCACCTCCGAGCGGCTGCGCTTCGACTTCTCCCACTTCGAGCCGCTCACCCCGGAGCAGATCGCCGAGGTGGAGGCCATCGTCAACCGCGAGATCCGCCGCAACCCCGCCGCCGAGGCGCGCGAGATGGCCATGGAGGACGCCCTGCGCGAGGGCGCCGTGGCCCTGTTCGGCGAGAAATACGGCGAGCGCGTGCGG
>JALVPS010000489.1 GCA_027031685.1 Gammaproteobacteria bacterium
TGGCGCGCGGACCAGTGGCGCTCACGGTGAGCAATACCCGCGCCGGCACGGTGAAGGCCTGCCGGCGGGCCCGGCTGTCGCCGGCCATGGGCGGGCAGATCGCCCGGCTCACGGTGCGCGAGGGGCAGCCGGTGGCGGCGGGCACGTTGCTGCTGGAGCTGTGGAACGAGGACCTGCGGGCGGAGCTGGCGCACGCCGAGCGCGAGGCGGCGGCCAGCCGGGCGCGGCGCGACGCCACCTGCCTGCGGGCCGAGGTAGCGGAGCGGGAGGCGGACCGGCTGGCCCGGCTGCGCCACAGCGGCGCGGTATCGGCCGAGGCCCTGGACAAGGCGCGTACCAGCGCCCGGGCGGCGCGCGCCGAGTGCCGCGCGGCCGAGGCGGCCTGGCAGGTGAGCCGCAGCCGCGTGGCCATCGCCCGCGCCCGGCTGGAGCGCACCCGCCTGTACGCCCCCTTCGACGGCGTGGTGGCCGAGGTCAACGGCGAGCTAGCCGAGTACGTGACGCCCTCCCCCGTGGGTGTGGCCACGCCGCCGGCCATCGACCTGATCGACAACCGCTGCTACTACGTGCTGGCGCCCATCGACGAGGTGGACGCACCGCGCGTGCGCGTGGGCCTGCCGGTGCGCATCGGCCTGGACGCCTTCCCCGACCGCCACTTCCAGGGCCGCGTGCGGCGCATCACCGACTACGTGCAGGCCCGCGCCCGCCAGGCGCGCACGGTGGACGTGGAGGTTGCGTTCACGGACCCCGCCGACTACCGCGACCTGCTGCCCGGCTACAGCGCCGACGTGGACGTGATCGTGGCCACCCACGCCGACACCCTGCGCCTGCCCACCGAGGCGGTGGTGGAGTCGCGCTGGGTGTACGTGTTCCACCCGGACACGGGCCGGCTGGAGAAGCGCAGCTTCACGCCCGGCCTGTCCAACTGGGACTGGACCGAGGTGCGCGACGGGCTGCGCGCCGGCGAGCAGGTGGTGACCACCGTGGACCGCGACGGCGTGCGCGACGGCGCCCTGGCGAATGTGGAGGCCGAAGAGCGGTGATGATCGCCCTGGACGATGTGAACCGCGTCTTCCGCGTGGGCGACGAGGCGGTGCACGCCCTGGACCACGTCACGCTGCACGTGGCCGCCGGCGAGTACCTGGCGGTCATGGGCCCGTCCGGCTCCGGCAAGTCCACCCTGCTGCACATCATCGGCCTGCTGGACCGGCCCACCAGCGGCCGCTACCGGCTGGACGGGCGCGACACCACCGCGCTGGACGCCACCACCCAGGCGCGGCTGCGCAATCGCCGCATCGGCTTCGTGTTCCAGGCCTTCCACCTGGTGCCGCGCCTCACCGCCGCCGAGAACGTGGCCCTGCCCATGCTGCTGGCCGGCGTGCCGCGCGCCGAGCGCCGGCGGCGGGTGGCCGAGGTCCTGGCCCGGCTGGGGCTGGCCGACCGCGCCCACCACCGCCCCCACCAGCTGTCCGGCGGCCAGCGCCAGCGCGTGGCCATCGCCCGAGCCACCATCATGCGCCCCGCCCTGCTGCTGGCCGACGAGCCCACCGGCAACCTGGACCACGTGGCCGGGCGGGAGGTGATGGAGACCCTGGAGGCCATGCACCGCGATGGCATCACCTTGGTGGTAGTCACCCACGACCCGGCCATCGGCCGGCGCGCACCGCGCGTGGTGCACATGCTGGACGGGCGCATCGCCAGCGACACGCGCCGCGACCATGCGCCCGGCTGACGCCCTCGCCTTCGCCCTGCGCGCCCTGGGCGGCTTCCGCCTGCGCAGCGCCCTCATGCTGCTGGCCATGGCCATCGCCGTGGCCGCCGTGCTGCTGCTGAGCGGCCTGGGCGAGGGGGCGCGCCGCTACGTGCTGGGCCAGTTCCAGGCGCTGGGCACCAACCTGCTGGTGGTCATCCCCGGCCGCGCCGAGACCACCGGCGGCCCGCCGCCCCTGGCCGGCGAGACGCCGCGCGACCTGACCCTGGACGACGCCCTGGCCCTGCGCCGCAACCGCCACGTGCTGGACGTGGCCCCGGTGGTGGTGGGCCAGGCCCCGGTGGCCTGGGGCAACCGCTCGCGGGACACCAACATCATCGGCACCACGCGCAGCTTCTACCGCCTGCGCAACCTGGCCCTGGGCGCCGGCCGCTTCCTGCCGGCCATCGACCCGCAGGCCGACCTGCCGGTGTGCGTCCTGGGCCGCACCGTGGCCCGCGAGCTGTTCGGTGGCCACTCGCCCCTGGGCGAGACGCTGCGCATCGGCGGCCGGCGCTTCCGCGTCATCGGCGTGCTGGCCGAGCAGGGCCAGGCCCTGGGGGCGGAGATCGACAAGCTGGCCATCATCCCGGTGTCCTCGGCCATGGACCTGTTCGACCGCCGCTCGCTGTTCCGCATCCTGGTGCAGGCCCGCGACCGGGCCGGCATCGACGGCGCCCGGGGCGAGGTGCTGGCCACCCTGCGCAAGCGCCACGAGGGCGCGGAGGACGTCACCGTGCTCACCCAGGACGCCCTGCTCAGCACCTTCGACCGCGTGCTGGCGGCCCTCACCCTGGCGGTGGCCGCCATCGCCGCCATCAGCCTGCTGGTGGCCGGCATCCTCATCATGAACGTCATGCTGGTGGCGGTGTCGCAGCGGACCGCGGAGATCGGCCTGCTGGCCGCGCTGGGGGCCACGCGCCGCCAGATCCTGGCCCTGTTCCTGCTCGAGGCCGCCCTGCTGGCGCTGCTGGGCGGCCTGCTGGGGGTGGCCCTGGGCTACGGCGGGCGCGCCCTGCTGGCGCGGCTGGTGCCCGCCTTCCCCCTCGTCATCCCCGCCTGGGCGCTGGCCGCCGCCCTGGGCACGGCCCTGGCCAGCGGCCTGCTGTTCGGCATCCACCCGGCCCGCCAGGCGGCCCGCCTGGACCCGGTGGTGGCCCTGGCCGGCGGCCGGCGCTGACGCCATGCGCGCCACCGACGCCCTCCGCCTCACCGCCGGCGCCGTCACCGCACAGCGCAAGCGCAGCCTGCTCACCGTGCTGTCCATCGCCGTGGGCATCGCCGCCGTGGTGCTGCTCACGGCCCTGGGCAAGGGGCTGCAGCGCTTCGTACTGGCCGAGTTCACCCAGTTCGGCACTCACCTGCTGGCGGTGGTGCCGGGCAAGGCCACCACCCTGGGCATCTCCGGCGCCGTGCTGGGCACGGTGCGCCCACTGACGGTGGACGACGCCGCCGCCCTGCGCCGCGTGCCGGGGGTGCTGGCCACCAGCTCGCTGGTGATGGGCAACGTGAAGGTGGAGGCGGGCCGGCGCGGGCGGCGCACCACGGTGTACGGGGTGGGCGCGGCCCTGCCCGAGGTGTGGCAGTTCCCGGTGGCCAGCGGCCGCTTCCTGCCCGACGAGCCGGGCCACATGCCGCGCCCGCTGGCGGTCATCGGCAGCCGCGTGCACCGCGAGCTATTCCCCGGCCGCAGCCCGCTCGGTCAGCGCCTGCGCGTGGCGGGCGACGCCTACCGGGTGATCGGCGTGATGCGCAGCAAGGGGCAGATGCTGGGCTTCGACCTGGACGACGCGGTGTACATCCCGGCCGAGCGCGCCCTGGCCCTGTTCAATCGCAACTCGCTGATGGAGATCGACGTGCTCTACCAGCCGGGGCTGGACGCCGACCGCATGGCCGAGCGGATCCGGCGGCGGCTGGTGGCGCGCCACGGGCGGGAGGACTTCACCATCATCACCCAGGAGGCCTTCCTGGACGTGCTGGGCGACATCCTGGGCATCCTCACCCTGGCGGTGGGCGGCATCGGCGGCATCTCGCTGCTGGTGGGGGCCATCGGCATCCTCACCATCATGACCATCGCCGTGCACGAACGGGTGCCGGAGATCGGCCTGCTCATGGCCCTGGGGGCCACCCGCCGCCAGGTGCGCTGGCTGTTCCTGGGCGAGGCGGTGGCGCTGGCCACGCTGGGCGGCGTGCTGGGGCTGGCCCTGGGCGCCGGCGGGGCCTGGCTGATCGGCGCCCTCACCCCCATCCCGGCCCACCTCTCGCCCGGCTTCACCGCGCTGGCCGTGTTGCTGGCCGTGGCCGTGGGCCTGCTAGCCGGCGTGCTGCCGGCGCAGCGCGCCGCCCGCCTCGACCCGGTGGTGGCCCTGCGCGGCGAGTGAGCCGGGAGCTCAGCCGCGCAGGCGGTGCAGGGCGCGGATGTCCTGCGGCCCGCTGGCGGTCACGTCCAGGTCGCGCAGGATGCCGTCGTGGATACCGTAGATCCAGCCGTGCACGTGCAGGGCCTGGCCGCGCCGCCAGGCGTCCTGCACGATGGTGGTGTGGCACACGTTGGCCACCTGCTCCATCACGTTCAGCTCGCACAGCCGGTCCACGCGCGCCTCGAAGTCGTCGATGGCCTCCAGCTCCGCTTCGTGCAGGCGGTGCACGTCGCGCAGATGGCGCAGCCAGTTGTCGATCAGGCCGTGGGGGCGGTTCTCCAGCGAGGCGCGCACGCCGCCGCAGCCGTAGTGGCCGCACACGATGACGTGGCGCACGCGCAGCACGTCCACCGCGTACTGCAGCACCGACAGGCAGTTGAGATCGGTGTGCACCACTACGTTGGCGATGTTGCGGTGCACGAAAATCTCGCCCGGCAGCAGGTCCACGATCTCGTTGGCCGGCACGCGCGAGTCGGCGCAGCCGATCCACAGGTATTCGGGGGCCTGCTGGCGGGCCAGGCGGGCAAAGAAGTCCGGCTGGCGGGCCTTGATGGCCTCCGCCCAGCGCAGGTTGTTGGCGAACAGATGGGGCAGTTTCTTCACGACGGGTTCACTCCTCGGGCACGGCGGCCGACGCCTCGCGCGGCAGAATGCAGGGACGCTCGCTGCCGGGCGGCCGCACGATGCGCACCGGCAGGCCGAACACGCGCTCGATGCGCGCGGCGGACAGGGCGGCGGCTGGGGCGTCGAGGACGACCAGCCGGCCGCCGTCCAGCATCGCCACGCGGTCCGCGTAGCGCGCCGCCAGATTGAGATCATGCAGCACCACGGCCACCGACCAGCCGCGCGTCGCCGTCTGGCGGCGCAGCATGGCCAGCAGGCCGTGCTGGTGGCGCAGGTCCTGGGCGGCGGTGGGCTCGTCCAGCAGCAGACAGTGGGCCGGCCCGGCGCCGGCCAGGGCCTGGCACAGCACGCGCGCCAGCTGGGCGCGCTGCCGCTCGCCGCCGGACAGGGTGGTGTACGTGCGCCCGGCCAGGTGGGCCACATCGGCCAGATCGAGGGCCTCTGCCAGCCACTCGGCATGGCGGGCGCGGTCCCGCCCTGCGGCGGCGAGGCCGAAGGCGGCCACCTCGCGCACCGTGAACGGGAAGGCCAGCCTGGGGCTCTGCGGCAGCACGGCGCGCTGCCCGGCCAGCGCCAGCGGCGACCAGTCGTCGAGCGGCCGGCCGCCCAGGGTGACGCGGCCCGCCTGCGGCGTCCAGTCGCCGGCCAGGCAGCGTAGCAGGCTGGACTTGCCCGCCCCGTTGGGGCCCACCACGGCCAGCAGCTCGCCCGGCCCCAGCGCCAGGCTGACCTCGCGCAGCACCCAGCGCCGGCCACGGCGCAGGCTGACGGCCTCGGCGCGCAGGGTCACGACAGCAACCGCCCGCGCTGGCCCAGCAACAGGGCGAAGAAGAACGGCCCGCCCACCAGGGCGGTGAGCAGGCCCACCGGCAGCTCGGCCGGCGCCGCCAGCTGGCGCGCCAGGGTGTCGGCCGCCACCAGCAGCAGCGCCCCCAGCAGGGCGGCGCCGGGCAGCAGCACGCGGTGGTCCGGCCCGCCGGTGAGGCGCAGCAGGTGCGGCACCACCAGGCCCACGAAGCCGATCACCCCGGCCGCCGCCACGCTCACGCCCACCATGAGCGCCGTGGCCAGCACCACGCCCCGCTTGAGGCGCTCCACCGCCACCCCCAGATGCCCCGCCTCGGCCTCGCCCAGCAGCAGCAGGTTGAGGGCCGGCGCGGCGCGCAGCAGCCCCGCCAGCGGCACCAGCACGCCCAGCACGCACAGGACCACGGTGGGCCAGCCGGCGCCGGCGAAGCTGCCCAGCAGCCACAGGGTGAGGGCGCGCAGGGCGGGGTCGTCGGCGACCCAGGCCAGCAGCCCGGTGCAGGCCCCCACCAGGGCGTTGATGGCCACGCCGGCCAGCAGCAGGGTGGCCACCTGCACCACGCCGTCCACCCGCGCCAGGCGCATCACCGCCAGGGTGGTGAGCAGGCCGCCGGCGCTGGCCGCCAGGGCCAGCGGCGACAGGGCGCCCAGGCCCAGCGCCAGCCCGCCGCCGGCGACGATGACCAGCGCCGCCCCCAGGGCCGCGCCGGCCGACACGCCGATCAGGGCCGGTTCGGCCAGCGGGTTGCGGAACAGGGCCTGCAGGGCGGCCCCGGCGCCGGCCAGGCCGGCCCCCACCAGGGCGGCGGTGAGCACGCGCGGCAGGCGCAGCTCGACCACTACCAGGCGCTCGGGCCCGGTCAGGGCGGCGGGGTGCAACAGGTGGGACCAGGGCACGGCGATCTGGCCGCTGCCCAGGGCCAGCACGGTCACGGCCAGCAGGGCCAGGCCCAGGGCGGGCAGCACGAACCGGGGCGGCAGGCGCCGGGGCTCAGCCATTCCAGGCGTAGATCTCCACGGTGTCGGGGGCGCAGCGCGTGCAGCCGCCGGCGCAGGCGGTGCCCGCCGGTAGCTTGCGGATCAGGCCCTTGGCCTCCAGGGTGCGCAGCATGTCGCGCAGGGTGGCCTCGTCCACGCCGAAGTGCAGGCGCAGCTCCAGCAGCGGCACCTGCCCCTGTTCGCGGATGAAATCACGCAGTTCGCGCAGGATCATGGTTCAGTGACAGCAGCTGCGGCCGTGAGTGGTCTCGGCGCCGTCCACCAGCACCGGACGGCCGCCCACCAGGTCGATGCCGTGCGCCTCCAGCCGGCGCGCCAGCAGGCGCAGGCCGATCACCAGCGCGGCCATGACCGCGGCGATGCCGCCCACCCAGGCCAGGGAGACGGCCGGGTGGCGGCCCCAGGTGGCCAGCTGGTAGAAGGCGGTGGAGGTCATGTAGGCCAGGCCGATGCTCCACACCACGGCAAAGCTCATCCAGCGCCAGCCCACCTCCTTGCGGATGGCCGCCGTGGCCGCCACGCAGGGCACGTACAGTAGCACGAACAGCAGGTAGGCGAAGGCGCCGATCTGGCCGTCGAAGCGGCGCGCCATGGCGCCGAAGGTGGACACGTCCACGCCGTGCTCGGCGGCGGCCTCCTCCACCTGCGCCACCGGGTGCAGGGCGCCCAGACCGAGCGGGTCGCCCAGGCTGGCTAGGGCGTCGCGCAGGTTGGCGGGGATGGTGGCGAAGGCGTCGCGCACGGCCGGCCACAGGGCGAAGGGCGCCTCGGCCCGCGCCCGCAGGGTGGCCTCGTCCACGTCCACCTGCGAGTAGATGGCGTCCAGGGTGCCCACCACCACCTCCTTGGCCAGCACCCCGGTGAGCAGGCCCACGGTGGCCGGCCAGTTGTCGTCGCGGATGCCCAGCGGGTGCAGGGCGGGGGTGAGCTCGCGGCCGATCTCGCTCAGCACCGAGCGGCTGCTGTTTTCGTGGCCGAAGCTGCCGTCGGTGCCCAGCGAGTTGAGCACGTTGACGACGATGACCATGGCCACGATGTACTTGCCGGCGTCGGTGACGAAGCCCTTCAGACGCGCCCAGGTGTGGATGAGCACGGAGCGCAGCTGGGGCAGCTGGTAGGTGGGCAGCTCCATGAGGAACGGCTCCGGGCGGCCCTTGAGCAGCGAGCCGCGCATGATGAGCGCGGTGAGCATGGCCGCGCCGATGCCGATGAGGTACAGCAGGAAGACCATGTTCTGCCCGTTGCGGGGGAAGAAGGCGGCGGCGAACAGGGCGTACACCGACAGCCGCGCGCCGCAGGACATGAAGGGCGCCATGAGCACGGTGAGGATGCGCTCGCGCGGGTTCTCCAGCGTGCGCGTGGCCATGATGGCCGGCACGTTGCAGCCGAAGCCGACGATGAGCGGCACGAAGGCCTTGCCGGGCAGCCCCAGGCGGCGCATGAGGCGGTCCATGACGAAGGCGGCGCGGGCCATGTAGCCGCTGTCCTCCAGGAAGGACAGGAACAGGTACAGGAAGCCGATGATGGGCACAAAGGTGGCCACCACCTGCACGCCGCCGCCGATGCCGTCGGCCAGCAGCACGCGCAGCCAGTCGGGCACGCCCAGGCCCGCCAGCAGGTGGCCCAGCCCGTCCACGAACAGCGCCCCGGCCAGCTGGTCGAAGAAGTCCACGAAGGCCCCGCCGATGTTGATGGTGAAGGTG
>JALVPS010000490.1 GCA_027031685.1 Gammaproteobacteria bacterium
TAGTCCTTGCCGTGCTTGGCGTCGTGCAGGCGCAGGATGTTGATCTTGGCCGCGTTCTGCAGCTTCTCCGGCCCCGGCGCGTCGGCCGCGCGCGCCACCGGGAAGGACACGCTGGCAAAGGTGCTGCCCAGGCCATTGCCCCAGTCGGCCGGGTCGGCGTGGCAGTTCTGGCAGTCGGCCTCGGAGGCCACCGGCAGCACCACGTCCACACTGGCCAGCTCCGCCCCGCTGGCCTTGTCGCGGGCCGCCACGCGCATGAGCGGATAGGCGTTCTCGCGCCCGGCATCGTCCACCGGCAGCAGCGGGATGCCGTCGGCGGCGAACCAGTTCACGCCCTGGAACACCCCGCCGAAGGGGAAGTTGGCGAAGAAGTACAGGTCACGGTCGAAGCGCTGGAAGGGCTGCGGCGTGTTGCCCTTGCCGGGCATGGCCTGCTGCGCCGCCGCCAGGGCCGGCAGCTGGGCGGCGTCGGGCACCGGCAGCCCCAGGTTGACGGGGATGGGCTCGAAGCTGGCCAGCACCCCGGCCGGATAGAGCACGCCGTAGGCGGCCCCGCCCAGGGTGCCGCCGGCAAAGGGCGCCCAGAAGTTGCTCTTGAAGATCCCCGGGCTGTTCTCGCTGGTGGTGTTGATGGAGTTGGCCCCGGCCGGGTCGTCGGGGTTGGATGCCGCCCGGTAGGTCACCTCCACGCGGCCATCGTCCAGGATCTGCGGCTCGGCGCCGGTCCTGACCACCTGCGCGTGCACCACGTTGAACGGCGGCAGGATGCTGAAGATCTGGCCGTCCTTGTCGGCGCAGTGCATGCCCAGGTCGTTGGCCGCCAGCACGCGGTAGGCGGCCTGCGTTACCGGGGTGCCGCCGCTGGGGCCGCCCGGGCCGTCGTCGTCACCGCCGCCACAGGCGGACAGGCCGAGCAGTGCGAAGGCCGCCACCGCGGCCAGTCGGGAAAGGACCGGCGCCCTCCGGTCCGCAAGGGATGATTTTTTCATTGACTATTCTCCGCCCTCTCTGAACGTGTGTGTTGTGCGCCGGTGCCGGGGGGCACCGGCTCTGTGGGGGAGGGTGAAGCAAGAAGCGGGCCAGTGGCCGGTGCTCCGGCGGCCAGGAGCGAAAACCGTGCAACCGCGGGCAGGGTGTGCAGGAAATGTCGGAAAAAGATTGCGCGGTCAGTCGCCCCGGCAGAGGGCCGCCAGCCGCGGTGCGCGCACCCGCAGGCGCAGGATCACGCGCACGCGGTCGTCCACGTGACAGGCGGCCACGTAGCCGATGGCCCCCGGCGTGTGGGCCACGAAGCGCAGCATGGCCTCCTCGGAGGCCACCACGTGGGGCGGGCTGTTGCCCTGGAAATACTGCTCGTTCCAGTACTGCGCCATCTCCTCCGGCGAGCGGTGGAACAGGGCCCGGGAGAAGGCCACGCGCAGCGGGTGGCGGGCCGGCAGGTTCACCGGGTGCAGGCGCTGGCCGTCGCGCCCCACCTTGATCTGGCCGCGGAAGACGCGCGCCAGGCGGCGCCGGTCCAGCGGCCCGGACAGGCGCGGCACGGGACCGTCGCGCGCCACCACGATGGCGATCTCGACGTCCGCCCGCGCCGCCGTGGCCGGGCAGGCCAGCAGCAGCAACAGCAGTATGAGGGCCAGGGCGCGCATGGTCAGAACAGCACCGCGGCGGAGGCGAACAGCCCGTCCGGCGCCAGCAGCTCGTTGTCCCGGCCGCGGCGCAGCTCCAGCTTCAGGGCCACCGGCGGGACGGGGCGGAAGGTGAGGCCCAGCGAGGTGATGCTGGCCTGGCCGGGCACGGCCAGGTCGTCGAACAGCTCGTGGCGCGCCACCAGCCACCAGCGGCGGTGCAGCGGGAAGGCCCCCTGCAGGAAGCCGCCCCACTCGTCCTCGCTGTCGTCGGCGCTGTCACGCCGGTAGAGGGCCTCGCCGCCCAGTTCCAGCCCGTGGCGGCGCCACAGGAAATCCGCCCCCAGCAGGGTCTTGTGACCGGCGAAGCCCTCGATGCCGAAGCGCGCCAGCGACACCCCGGCCTGCCAGCCGCCCGCCTCGCTGCGATACAGCAGGCGCAGGCCGCGGGCGTGCTCGAAGGCGCCGATCTCCACGCCGGGGATGTCCTTGCCGGTGGGCGAGGGGTTGTCCGGCCTGGGGTCCAGGCGGGCGCTGTCGTCCACGTACAGGTGATAGGACCAGCCCGCCCCCGGCCACGGCGCCTCGCCGTACAGCATGAGCCCGGTGACGTGGCTGGAGAAACCGGCCTGGGTGGTGAGCGGGCGGGTCACGGTCCAGGTGAGCGGGTCGGCGTGCACCTGGTTCCAGTGGCCGATGGGGGTAAGGAACTTGCCCAGGCGCAGGTTGAGGCGCTCGCTGTGCAGGTAGTCCAAGTAGGCGCGCTCCAGCTCGAACTCCGCCTCGTCGGTGGTGAGCCCGCGCCCCTCCTCCAGCAGCAGGGCCTCGCCGATCTCCAGCTCGCTGAAGGCCTGCCAGCGGCCACCGCCGTCCCAGCCCAGGAACAGGCTCAGGTCGCTGACCTCCAGTCGCGCCGGGTCGTCGCGCAGGTCGCGCAGGTTGAGCGAGGCGTAGCCGCCCAGCCGCAGCCGCCCGTCGCCCACGGGGTAGCCGCCGCCCAGCCGGTAGGGGGCTGCGGCGGCGGTGGCTGGCCCGAAAAGTGCTAGTACCAGACACAGCAGCAGGGTGGCCCTGGCCGCCCCCCGGTGTCCGC
>JALVPS010000491.1 GCA_027031685.1 Gammaproteobacteria bacterium
CCAGGGCGACGGTGAGCGTCTTGCGCTGCGGCGGATAGCACACGCCGGCCTCGGCGCAGCCCTGGTAGCCCACCTGCAGGTGCAGGGTGGTGAGGTTCGGGTCGCTGCGTTCGATGGGCAGGCGCGCCACCACCTCGCGGTGAAAGACCTCCAGACGGCCGAAGTTGGGGTCGTCCTTCACCTCCCCCGGGGGCAGCTGCGGCGCGCCGAGGTGCACCGGGTCCTGGCTGTCGAACCTGAACTTGTCGCGGTACAGGTAGTAGCCGGGGGCGATCTGCCAGCGCAGCTCCACGGCGTCCGGCCCCGCCGTCCGGGCGCTGACGCGGAAGGCCTCGTCCACCGGCAGCAGCTCGTCGGGGCTGATGGCCAGGGCCGGCAGCTGCCACAGCAGCGTGAGCAGGAGGATCAGTCTAGCCATGGGTCGAGGTCTCCAGCCAGTTGAGATAGTCGCGGCCGCCGCCCTGCACCGGCAGGGCCACCAGCTCCGGCAGCTCGTAGGGGTGGTGCTGGCGCAGCCAGGCGTCGATGTCGGCCAGCCGCCGCGCCACCGTCTTGATGACCAGCTGGTGCTCCGTGTCCTGCTGCAGCGCGCCCTCCCAGCGGTAGATGGAGGTCATCTCCGGCAGCACGTTGACGCAGGCGGCCAGGCCCCCCTCCACCAGCGCGTGGGCGGCCTGCTCGGCGGACGGGCGGTCCGGAAAGGTGGTCAGCACGACGATGGCTTCGCTCATGGGGCTACGCGGGGCGATGGGGGGTGGATGCGGGTTGTATCACAAAGCGTGCGGCCCATCACGGCGCGGCCGGCCGCTGCAGGCGGCACTCTGCCAGGGCCGGGCGCTGATTCGGGTCGGGCGCGGGCAGGGTGGCGGTCACGGCCACCTCGCGCCCGGCGGGGCCCTGACGGCTGTGCAGGCCGCTGGCGGCGTCCAGGGTGACCGTGACGGCGCGGCCGTCGATGTGCGCCGTCAGGCGCGTGCCGGGGCCCAGGCCGCGGGCCTGGGCAGCGGGCAGCCAGGCGGTCAGCCGCCAGCGGTCGGGGCGCGCCAGGCGCAGCACCGGTGTGGCCACCAGGGCGTTGACCAGCGTCTCGCCGGGTTCGGCCAGGCGGTCCACCACCAGGCCGTCCCAGGGCGCGCGCAGGCGGGCGTATTCCAGGTCCAGGCGGGCGCGGGTCAGCTCGGCGCGGGCCCGCTGCCAGGCGGCCTCGGCGCGGTCGTGGCGCACCTCGGCGGCCTGCAGCTCGGTGGTGGACAGCACCTCGCGGTCGTACAGGTCGCGGGCGCGCTGCCAGGCGCGCTGGGCGTCGGTGCGCCGCGCGGCGGCGGCCGCCAGCACCGCCTCGGCGCGCTGCACCTCGGCGCGCAGCGGGCGCAGGTCGAGGCTGGCCAGCAGCTGGCCGCGCTCGACCGCGTCGCCGGGGCGCACCCTCACCGCCGCCAGGCGGCCGCTGAGCGGCGTGCCCAGGGTGACGGTCTCGGCCCAGTCCAGATGGCAGGGCAGCTCGTCGCCGGCCGCGGGCAGGGCGGCGAGCAGCAGGGCGAGGCAGAGCAGGCGGCGCGGGTGGGTCATGGGGCGTTCTCCTGCGCGGCGGGCGGGTTGAGGGCGCTCCAGGCCGGGTCGCCGGTCAGCTCGACCAGCCGCTCCCAGGCCAGCGCCAGGTGGTAGTCGGTCTCGGCCTGATACACGCGGGCGGCGCTCTGCTGCACCATGGCGTCGCCCAGGTCGGTGCGGATCTCCAGCTCGTACTGGGCGCGGCTGCGGTCCAGGTACAGGTCGCGGTAGTCGGCGCGCAGGGCGGCCGACTGGCGCTGCAGCTGCAGGGTCTCGATGTCCTGCCAGGCCGCGAGCAGGTCCTGCTCCAGCTGCTGGCGGGCGGCGCCCAGGCGGGCGCGCAGACGGGTCAGCTCGGCGTCGGCGGCCTGCACCGCGCCGTCCACGCGCCCGCCCTGCCACAGCGGCACGTTGAGGCCGAGGATGGCGGTGAGCGGGTCGCGCGCGCCGAACTCGCGCGCGTAGTGGGCGGCGTCCACCTGCAGGTACAGGGTGGGGCGGCGCTCGGCGCGGGCCGCCGCGCGGCGCGCCTGGCCGGCGGCCAGGGCGGCGCGCAGGGCGGCCAGCTCGGGGCTGTGGATCAGGGCCTGTTCGCGCAGGGCGTCGAAGTCGGGCAGCGGGCGCTCGAGGCCCGGCAGGTCGGGGGGCAGCAGTTCGTCCGGCAGCTGGTTGGGGCGGCCCAAGGCCAGCGCCAGCCGGGCGCGGGTCTGGCGCTGGCGGGCCACGGCCCGCTCGCGGCGCAGGCGCGCCTGCTGGTAGCGGTCCTCCAGGGCCAGCAGGTCCACCTCGCTCAGCTCGCCGGCCTCGGCGCGGTCGCGGGCCCGGTCGAAGCGCACATAGGCCACCGACATGGCCTCCTCCTCGCGCGCCGCCGCCAGATCGGCCAGCAGCACGTCGAAGAAGCGTGCCATCACGGTGCGCCGCAGGCGCTGGCGGGCCCGTTGCAAGTGGGCCTCGCCGGCCGCCAGATCGGCCTTGCCGGCGGCGGTGGCCTGCCGGGTGCGGCCGAAGTCGTACAGGGTCTTGCTGGCGCGCAGCACGGCGCGCGAGTCGTCGTGGCGTAGGTCGGGGCTGCTATGGGCTGGACGGATGCGGCGCGCCTGCAGGTCGAGGTCCACGTTCAGGTCGTCGCCGGCGCGGGCGCGGGTGAGGGCAGCGGCCGCGG
>JALVPS010000492.1 GCA_027031685.1 Gammaproteobacteria bacterium
GCACCCTGTGGCGCCTCGCCGGCCGTTGTCGCTGGCGCGAAGGGCGGTGGCCGCTGTGCGGGGGCCTCGTGCCGGGGGGGCGGCAAACCGGCCCCCTGGGCCGCCGGCGCTGCCGGAGGAGCCGGTGTGGTCCGGGCCGGCGATGGGTCCAGGGTGCGTCGCCAGGCCGCCAGCCGCGCCGGCGCGCGCAGGGCGGGGGGATCGTATTCCTGGGCCAGCAGCAGGGTCGCCAGCGTTTGCCAGTGGCGCAGGGTGGCCGGCGGTGCCAGCGCCAGGGCCCCGCGCCAGACTGCCCGGCGCGGGATGTCCGCTGGCGGGATGTCCGCCGTGGCCACTGCCGACGAATCGGCCGCCACTGTCTCCGCGGCCCCCAGCGTCGCGCGCAACCGCGCGGTGATCTGATGCAGCGTGGGGCCGTCCAGCGCCGCTACCAGGGTGGGCAGGGCGCCGCGTGAGAGCAGGATGGCGAATACCGTGGCCAGCTTGTGCGGGTGTCCGCCGAGCACTTTGCCCACTGCCCTGGTCCGCGGATGCTGGGACAGGGCCTCGTGGCCGGCCCAGTACCACCGTGTCCCGGCCACGCCCCGGGCGAGGTCGTGGGCAAGGCAGGCCAGGGCGTCGGCGTCACTGTCGAAACGGACGGCATCGGCCTGCATGGCGCGGGGCGACCAGCCCGATCTGGCCCCCGCCAGCGCCGCCAGCACGGCGGCCCGCAGGCGTGCCGGCAGTTGCCAGTCACTGCTGCGCAGATGCAGCCGGCGGATGAACAGCGGCGCATCGGCGGGCGGTTGCGGCCAGTCGGTGCGGTCCAGGGCCGCCAGCACCAGATCCCGCCATGCCGGCCCGCCCCGGCAGCGCAGCCGTTCGATGCGCACCTCGGCCGCCGCGCCATTCACGGCACATCCCCCAGCCGTCCCGTGACACGCAGGCGGGTATCGAGGGGCGCGTCAGGGTCGTTGACCTCGATCAGCGTGGCCAGCGTGCCTTCGGGGTCGCTGTCCTCCACTTGCAGGAGGCCGATCAGGCGCGCCCGCTCGTCCCGGAGCTGGAGCCGGGCGCCGACCGGCGCCTCCCGGTTGAGAGACAGGCGCAGCGCGGCACCG
Source organism: Gammaproteobacteria bacterium (assembly GCA_027031685.1). Classification (GTDB taxonomy): domain Bacteria; phylum Pseudomonadota; class Gammaproteobacteria; order UWMA-0217; family UWMA-0217; genus JALVPS01. The sequence continues at coordinate 1,104 of JALVPS010000492.1, forward strand.
GGCCGCAGCGTGGCGGGCGGTACCAGCACGCGCCCGTGCAGGAGCTGTTGCGGATCGTCTCCGGTGGCCGACAGCAGGGCGGCGCGGATCAGGTTGCGCAGGGCGCTCCGGCTGGTCCCGTCGGCGTCGGGGTGGAGCTGGTCGAACCACCAGCGCACGGTCTCCAGCAGGCCGCGCAAGGTCTGGAAGTGGGCCTCCCCGGCTTGGCTCAGGCCCGGCCAGCGCTGGGGTTGCTCCACGGGCAGCCGGTCGGCCGCGGCGGCCTCCGCCCAGCTCAGCCGCAGGCCGGGGGGCAGGCGTTCCAGCAGCGCCAGCAGACAGAAGGCCGCCCGCGCCAGGGCCTCGTGCAGCCGCTGCACGCGCTGCTGCAGGCGGTGGGGCGGGCCGCCCAGCAGGTCCACCAGGGACAGCAGCTCGCCGCACTGGCGCTGAAAGGTGCGCAGCGAATCGTGGCGGGTCGCGCGCCGGCTGGCCAGGTCGTGCCGCACCAGCCGGTCCGCCTCCTTCAGGGAAAACAGCGCGGCCTGCGCCGCCACCGGGGCCTGTGCCGTTTGCCGCCGGACGGCCCAGTCCAGGCGTTGGTAATGGCGCTCGAGCAGGGCATGCAGACGGGAGCGGCCCGGCAGGCGGGGGTATGCGTCGTGCAGGCGGGCCCAGTGGCGCAGCGGTATCTCCAGGACGGTCTCGAAGAAGGGCTGCAGGCCCTCTGGCAGCTCGCCGCCGATGGTGACACAGGCTGGCGGCATCTCGCCGGCGGTGCCGGTGCGCATGGGCAACGGATCGGGCAGGGGTTGCCCTGGCGTCACGTCGTGGGCACGCACGTAGTACAGGCCACGGTGTCGGGCAAGGGCCCGGTGGCGCGCGGCGTAGCGCCCCTCCACCTCGGTCCAGTTTTCATACAGCAGTTGTTGGGCCACGTGCAGATCGTCCAGGTGGTCACGGCGCTGGCGAGCCAGTCCGTCCAGGCGCGCCTCGGTCTTTTCGATCTCCCGTTCCAGCCGCGCCAGCTCCGCCTGGGCCTCGGCCAGCTGGCGCTGCCGGAAGCGGCGATAGCCGGCCAGGGCGTTGCGCAGGGCCTGGACGTCACGAATGTCGCCGCGCATGACGCGGCCATTTTCGAACAGGGCCTGGTATAGCCTGCCATCCTTGGCGTCGTTGGGATTTGCGCTGGCGGGACTGGGCAGCGAGCTGGGCCTTGCGCGCCACGTGAATTCGAGAGAGCCACCCTGGCGGCGCACGAAGGAGCCAAAGAAGCGGTCCAGCTCGGCCTGTTGTTGCGCGTCGTCCCCGGCGGCGCGGTACAGGCCCAGTATGTGCGTGGCCAGGCGCTGGCGCAGGCCGCGTTTGGTGGCCTCGCCGTCCGTGTCGATCTCCGCGCGCAACTGTTCAATGCCGTCACGGGTGATCTGGAACAGCTGGTCCACCGGTTCAATGTGGCGCAGCACCCCGAAGGACTCGGCGGCCGGCGTGTACACCGGGTCGGTGGGCTTTTCCGGCTGCGGTCGCGCCTGCAGATAGTTCGTCAGGATGTTCGCGCCGTACAGATTGCCCAGGTTGGCCAGTTCCACGGGCGGGATGCCGGCGGGATCGGCGGTCCCCTTGCCCGGCATGGTGATGCCGGCCGTGGTCACCTTCCCCAGGACGTTCGGGTAGAAGCGCGCGAAGCGGTGTTTTCCCTCTGTCATGGCCGGGCCTCCGTCAAGCGTTGTCGTCGTCGTTGCCGGGGGGCTTGGGCTCGAACGCCACGCTGTCGGTCCAGCGCATGAGGTTGAGTCCGCTGCCGTCGCCGGCCACGCCACCCGCCAGGGCGGAGAACGACACGGTGATCAGGTCGAGCTGCTGGCGTTGCAGGCCCAGGAAGTCGGACAGCTCGTCCAGCAGTTCGAAGTTGTCCGCCAGCGTCTCTTCCATGGCCCGGATCCGGGACTGCAACGCGAGGCGCTGGCGGTGCAGGCCGGGGCTGTCGTCGCCAGGTGGCGCGGGTGGCGGGCCGGGTTCCCCCGGTGACGGTTCCTGTTCGCGCAGGCTCCAGGGCGGGGGCAGGGGCTCGCCCTCCGCCAGGCGGGCGCGGCGCTGGGCAATGAGATCGCGCAGAAAGCCGTCTGCCGCAGGTGGCACGGGCACAGGTTCGTCCAGCCCGATGCGGGTGCGTTCTTCGTCCGACAGGCCAGGCAGGGCGCCGGCCGGATGCGGATCGAGGTGACGCAGGCTACGCAGCACGCGCACGGCCGGGTCGGTCAACCGCCCGCCGCTATCGCGGCCCCAGTCGTCCAGCCCGCCAAACAGCCGCTGCCATTGGGCGGCCCAGGCCGCATGATCGGCGCGGGCCACGGCGCTGCGCCGCTCCAGCTCGGCCTCCAGCGCGGCATCGGTGTCCGGCCGGTCCAGCAGGTCGGGGCGGTAGGCCGCGTCGTCCACCGCCACCAGGAGGCGCAGGCGCTCGGCCCGTCCCGTCAGGGCGAGCGGCGCGCGCGCCGCGTGGCGGGCCAGGATCGCGGGCACGTCGCTGCTGGCCACCGGCATCAGCTCCACCCGCAGCGGGCCGGACGCGAAGGACAGCCGGGGCAGGCTCCAGCGGGCCCCCTCGGGGTCGTGGACGAGGTGGCCGGGGATGTCATCCACCCAGGGCGGGAAGGGACCGGCCGCCGGCAGGTAGTCCAGCCCCAGGGCCTCGTCCAGTGGGCGCCCGGCCGGCTCGATGGGACCGGGCGGGTCGTCCGGTGGCGGCAGGGCGCGCGCCCGGCCGGGGCCGGCCAGCACCGACTCGTAGTGGGCGCGCAAGGCGCGTTGCACGGCGTCGCGGCGCGCCGGCAGGCGCCCGGCCGACGGATCGAACCAGACCGGCCGGCCGGCGCGCACCTTGACCAGGGCCAGCGGGACGCCGGCCGGTGGAAACGGATCCTTTGGAAATGGATCCTCCGCCAGCCAGCTCGCCAGCAGGCGGTTTATGGCACGCGGCTCGGGCAGGTCCAGCCAGGCCGGCGGCACGTGCACGGGGTGCAGAAAGGGCAGGGCCAGCGTCTCGTACCGGCTGTCCGCGAGCGGGCTCGGCTCGTCGCGGCGGCAGACGCGGGCCTCCGGCCGCACCAGGCGCACGCCCCGGCCGCGGCGCAGCGCCAGCAGATAGAACCCGTCGGACAGGGGATCGGGCGCCCCTTCCTCGCCGGCGGATTCGGCCGGTGCCGGGGAGCGCGGCAGTGCCTGCCAGTCCAGGCTCAGCGGAAAGAACAGGCTCACCACGCGCCCCTGGCGGTCCAGCCCGCTGCCGGGCTGGACGAGCAGGCGTGGCTGGCCGCCGTTCCAGTCCATGCTGGCTTGCAGGCCCTGCACGACACCCGGTGCGGCCTGCGCCAGGAGGGGATCGCAACGCTGGTCCATGTAGCGCTGCCAGCGGTCCAGGTCCTGCTCGGCGAGGGCGCGGCCGGGGAAGGGGTGCAGGCGGCGCGGGGACTGTTCGTCCACCTGCAGCGGGGTGAGGCGGATGGGGCGGTGTCGACCGTGTGGCATGACGGTGCCCCCTTCAGCCGGCCAGCCGGCGCCAGCGATTGCGCTGGGCCGGAGTCAGGCCGAGGATGTCGCTCCAGGCGGCCAGTTGCAGGCCCTCGGGAACGCCCTGCCGGCGGGCCGCCAGCAACAGCTCCAGCATCTTCTCCAGGGCCTCTTTCTCGGCCGCCCTCCGCAGGCTGGGCCACAGCACCGGATCGTACCGCTTTGGCAGCAGGGCCACGATCTGGTTGACTCGCTTCAACGCCCCCGGGCGGTTGCGCAGCAGGTTGGCCAGCGTCTCCGCCGCCCGTTTGCCGACGGCGTCGGGTGGCGGGCGGCGCTCCACCAGTTCCGGGATAGGCCGGACGGTCACGGATGGCGGCTCGGCCGGTTGCGGTGGCGGCAGGGGGTCGAGCTCGGCCCACCGCTTGCGCAGCGCCGTGGACAGGCCCAGAGCCTGGCCCTTGGCCCCCACCAGCGCGCCCAGCCGGCCCGGCTCGGCCTCCAGCGCCAGTTCGGCCAGGTCGTCCAGATGCGCCTTCTCGATCACGGTCGGGAGGCTGGGCCACAGCGCCGTATCGTACAGGCGGGGCACGCGCAGCAGCACGGTCAGCAACGGCTCGACCGACAGGCCCTGGTCGGCCAGCAGGGTCGCCACTTTCGTCACGTCATCCTGCAGTTCGGCCGGCACCTTGCGCAGTTCGGCCAGGAACCCGACACGTGGCGCGCCCTCCGCGGCGGCCAGCTCGGACCGGCAGTCGGCCAGCTCGGCCAGGGCCTGCTCCAGCCGGGCTTGCAGATCGCCATCGCCGGTCGGTTCGGGCAGTGCGTAGCCGCGCGCCAGGACCACGGCGCTGGCTGCCGATACCGCCGCCAGCGGCGGGCGGCGCAGGAAGACCGGCTGGCGCTGGACCGCCCAGATGTCCCGCCACACGGCGGCATCGGTGTCGAGCGGCGTGGCGTCCGGCTGGCCACTTAGGCGCAGGGCCAACGGGTCGAGGTGGGCCAGCGTGCCATGTCCCCGCGGGTCGCTCCGGGCGGGGCGCATGAGTTGCCGCGCACGCTGTTCGAACTCCGGGTCCTCCAGCGGCACCAGCACCATCACGGCGGCCGGCCGCTTGTCCTCCAGGTCGAGTGGCGCCAGCGAAAGGGCCTGCGACTGCAGCTCGGCCAGATCGGACTGGCGCACCGGCGCGATGTGTACCGTATAGCCTTCCGGAAACCAGCCCTGCAGCCCGCGCGCCGGGTCCAGGGCCTGCTGGGGCAGGGGACCGGTGGGCGGGAGCAGCCGGAAGTGCTGGCTGGCGGGAAAGTGCAGCGGCAGACCGGCGGCGCGGCGCGCCTCCAGCACGGCCTGCAGCAGCTCCTGGTAGTGGGCCAGCAGATCCCGCTGGCGGGCGTGCTCGGCGTCCGGCCGGCGCAATGGCCGGCGCACCAGGTCCTGGTCCAGCCACAAGGGGTGGCCCCGCTCCACCGCCAGCAGGGCCAGCGGAACGCGGTCGTCGCCCGACCCCGGCGGCGGGCCGGGGCGCAGCAGGAATTCGGGTGCCAGCCAAGCGCGGGCCGCCAGCAGGGCCAGTGGGTCGTCGGGGGGCCGGCCACTAGGTTGGGGCAGGTCATGCTCGAGGGGCACCAGCACCAGCCGCGCCCCCTCCACCCAGTGATCGGCCTGCAGGCCACGCCTGTCCCCCAGATCGGCCGGCCAGGCCTCGGCCGCGCCCTCGCCCCGCTCCTCGTACTGGATCGCCACCACGTACAATCCGCTGCCCAGGCGCCCATCCGGGGCGTCGTTGAGGGCCGCCAGGCGTCCCTGGTCCAGCAGTGGCACGGACTGCGGCGTGTGCAGACCGATCACCCGTCCGGCGGGGGTGATGGCCTGGCCGGGCCGGGCCGTGAGCACCCCGTCCGGCCGCAGGGCCACCTCGAGCCCGCGGACGACACCGCTGCCCAGCACCTGCCCCACCTCGCGCAGACGCATGTCCAGGTAGTGCTGGTCACGGATCAGGTCGGCCGCGGTCAGCAGGCGGCCATCGAAGTAGTGGGTGCGGGTCAGGCGGGGGTCGATGCCGGCGTCGGCGGGCAACAGGTCGGGCGTGCCCGTGGGACGCAGGGGGGTGAAACCGTCGTGATCGCTCATGGGGAGTCCTCCGCTTCGAACAGCCAGGCCAGCTGGGCCGGCGTGGTCAGCATGGGGCGCATCAGGTTGTCCACCGCCACGTCGTTGGCGTGGCTGTCGTCGTCCAGGGTCACCGTGAGCCGGGCCAGGGGGACGCGCGCCAACTGTTCGGCCAGGGCGTGACGGGTGGTGCGGTCCAGGGGCCGTTCCGGGGGCGGGCTGTGGATGAGGCGGGCAGCGAGCCTCAGGCGCCGTGCCGCCGCCGGTGATGCCTCTGCCAGCCGCACCTGTTCCTCGCTGGTGAGAGGCGCTTCCTCGGGTAGCGGCAGGCCAGGCCAGCCGGGCCGCAGGGCCGGCGAGTCGGGCGGGCGCTGCGGAATCAGCTCCAGGGCCAGGTCGTCGCTCACACGCGCCGGCCGCACCGCGTCGGTGCCGGCATTGACGCCCTCCGCCACCACGGGCTGCAGGGCGCGCGGGCAGTCGCGCTGGCGCAGGGTGACCAGCAGGCCCAGGCGACCGTCGTCGAGGCGGCCGGCCAGCAGCGCCCCGGCATCGCGCGTGGCCAGCCATTCGTTCAGACGCAGACAGTGCGGCTCCGGCACCAGCACCTCGCGGCCCAGGCCGTCGATGGCCAGGCCGGGTCGCACCGTGATGCGCGGGTCGGGCGTGCCATCCGGCGCGTCGTCGTCCACCACCACCGCCAGGCCGAACACGGTGCCGGCCCCGTGCAGCCAGTGCTGGTGACGGCCCAGCCGGCGCCGGTGGTAGTCCTGGTCGGTGTGCAGGGCCGCCACCCCGAGCAGCATGCCCGCCGCGTAGTGCACGCGCGCCAGGGGGGAGAGCCAGTCGGCGTCGCCGTCCAGCGTGAGGTCGCAGTCGTCGTTGCGGTGGTCGTTCATGGTTCCGTCCTCTCGGCGGCACCGCCCGGTGCCAGCAGGGGTGGATTGCGGAGCAGGTTGCGCCCGATGCGGGTTTCGTCCAGCACCACCGGCCGCCAGCGCGGCCGCGGCGTGAGCCAGGTGTCGATGCCGAGCAGTGGCGCCAGGCCGGGCACGAAGGGATGGTCGCTCTCCAGCAGGCGCCACGTCACGTGGGCCGGGAGCTGGTCGGCCAGCACCTCGCTCACCACCTCGCGCAGTGCCCGGGCGGGGCCGTGCAACACTACGCTCAGGCGATGGGCATGGCGATCGAAGAAGCGCGCCACGGCAGCCGCGTCGGCGCCCTCGGCCAGTTCCGGGGCGAACAGGGACAGGAAGGCGCGGCCCTGGGCCTCGCCCAGGACCAGGCTCTCGCCGATGCGGCTGTTGCCACCCTGGACGGTGCCCAGGGTGAGGGGGTGTTCGCCCGCCCCGGGGTCCAGCCCCAGCAGGGTGGTCAGGGTGCGGCGCAGGCGGAAGTCCTCCACTGGCACCACCGCGCCGCGCGCCACGGCCCCGTCGGTGGCCACATCCAGCGCCAGCGCCAGGCCGGGCAGGGTGCCGCGCCGGCGCTGCAGCTCGCCCTGGGCGGCCAGCCAGGCGCGCTGGCGGGCCTCCGGCCAGTGTGTCGGCAGGGGGGTGCCGAGCAGAGCGGCCAGGCGGGGCAGGTGG
>JALVPS010000493.1 GCA_027031685.1 Gammaproteobacteria bacterium
CCCCCCGCCACTCCCTCGCCGCCCTGCAGCGCCGCCTGCGCGAGGCGCGCGGGGCCGACTTCCACCGCCTGCGCCGCCGCCTGCAGCAACTGCACCGCCAGCGCGACCCCGCGCCGGAGGCCGTGGCGCGCCTGGCGGCGGCCATCGAGGCCTCCTGCGCCGCCCGCGCCCGCCGCGCCGCCCTGCTGCCCGACCAGCTCGACTACCCCGCCGAGCTGCCCGTCTCCGCCCAGCGCGAGGCCATCCGCGCCGCCATCGCCGAGCACCAAGTGGTGGTGGTGGCCGGCGAGACGGGCTCCGGCAAGACCACCCAGCTGCCCAAGATCTGTCTGGAACTGGGGCGCGGCGTGGACGGCCAGATCGGCCACACCCAGCCGCGCCGCCTGGCGGCGCGGGCCGTGGCCGCGCGCCTGGCCGAGGAGCTGGGCACGCCCCTGGGCGACGGGCTGGTGGGCTTCCAGACCCGCTTCCAGCAGCGCCTGGGCGAGGACAACCTGATCAAGGTGATGACGGACGGCATCCTGCTGGCGGAGATCCAGCAGGACCGCTGGCTGAACCGCTACGACACGCTCATCATCGACGAGGCCCACGAGCGCAGCCTCAACATCGACTTCCTGCTCGGCTACCTCAAGCGCCTGCTAACGCGCCGCCGCGACCTGAAGCTGATCATCACCTCCGCCACCCTGGACGTGGAGCGCATGGCGGCCCACTTCGACGATGCGCCGGTCATCGCCGTCGAGGGGCGCAGCTACCCGGTGAGCATCCGCTACCGGCCGCCGGGCGGCGCCGAGGGCGACGAGGAGGGCGACCTGTACAGCGCCATCGAGCAGGCCGTGGACGAGCTGCAGGCGGAGGGGCGCGGCGACGTGCTGGTGTTCCTGCCCGGCGAGCGGGAGATCCGCGAGGCCTCGCGTGCCCTGCGCCACCGCCGCGGCGAGTTCGACATCCTGCCGCTGTACGCGCGCCTGCCGCCCGGCGAGCAGCAGCGCATCTTCCAGCCGCGCGGGCGCACGCGCATCGTGCTGGCCACCAACGTGGCCGAGACCTCGCTCACCGTGCCGCGCATCCGCTACGTCATCGACAGCGGCCTGGTGCGCCTGTCGCGCTACTCCTGGCGCAGCAAGATCCAGCGCCTGCCGGTGGAGAAGGTGTCACGCGCCTCGGCCGACCAGCGCGCCGGGCGCTGCGGCCGCACCGCGCCCGGCATCTGCATCCGCCTGTACGCCGAGGACGACTTCGAGCGCCGCCCCGAATTCACCGACCCAGAGATCCTGCGCACCAACCTGGCGGCGGTCATCCTGCAGATGCAGGCCATGGGCCTGGGCGAGGTGGAGGACTTCCCCTTCATCGACGCCCCCGACCCGCGCCTGGTGCGCGACGGCTACCGGCTGCTGGGCGAGCTGCAGGCCATCGACGAGCGCCGCCGCCTGACGCCGCTGGGCCGACAGCTGGCGCGCCTGCCCATCGACCCGCGCCTGGGGCGCATGCTGCTGGCGGCGCGCGACACGGGGGCCCTCAGCGAGGTGCTGATCATCGCCACCGCCCTGGCCGTGCAGGACCCGCGCGAGCGGCCCCACGACCGCCGCGAGGCAGCCGACGCCCTGCACGCCCGCTTCACCGACCCGCGCTCCGACTTCCTCACCCTGCTGCGCCTGTGGGCCTACCTGGAGGAACAGAGTGAGGCGCTGTCCTCCTCCGCCCTGCGCCGCCTGTGCCAGAAGGAGTTCCTCAGCCACCGTCGCTGGCGCGAGTGGCACGACCTGCACCGCCAGCTCAAGCTGGCCCTGGCCGAGCAGGGCCTGCGCCTCAACACGCAGCCGGCCCGCTACGACGCCATCCACCGCGCCCTGCTCGCCGGCCTGCTGGACCACATCGGCATCAAGCAGGACAAGGGCGAGTACCAGGGCTGCCGCAACCGGCGCTTCCACCTGTTCCCCGGCTCCGGCCTGCGCGCCAAACCGCCCAAGTGGGTGATGGCCTTCGAGATCACCGAGACCTCGCGCCTGTACGCGCGCACCGTGGCCGGCATCCGCCCGCAGTGGGTGGAGACGCTGGGCGCGCACCTGCTGCAGCACAGCGTGGGCGAGCCGCACTGGCAGCGCAGGGCGGCCCGCGTGGGCGCCTGGGAGCGGCTCAGCCTGTACGGGCTGGTGATCAACCCGCGGCGGGCGGTGGACTACGCCCGGGTGGACCCGGCCGGGGCGCGCGAGCTGTTCATCCGCCACGCCCTGGTGTACGGCGAGTGGGACAGCGGCCTGCCGGTGATCGCCGCCAACCAGGCGCTCATGGCCGAGCTCGAGGAGCACGAGACGCGCACGCGGCGGCGCGACATCCTGGTGGAGGAGCAGGTGCTGTTCGACTTCTACGACCGCCTGCTGCCGGCCGACGTGCACTCCGGGGCTGCCTTCCGCCGCTGGTACCGGCACCTGCCGGACCCGGAGATCCTGCGCCTGCGCGAGGAACAGCTGCTGCGCCCCGAGGCGCGCAAGAGCGACCCGCGCCAGCTGCCCTCCTTCTGGGAACAGGACGGGCTGCGCCTGCCGCTGCGCTACCACTTCGCCCCCGGCGCCGCCGACGACGGCATCACCCTGCCCATCCCCCTCGGCCTGCTGCCGCAGATCGACGCCGACCGCTGCGAGTGGCTGGTGCCCGGCCTGCTGGCCGAGAAGCTGACCGCCCTCATCAAGTCGCTGCCCAAGGC
>JALVPS010000494.1 GCA_027031685.1 Gammaproteobacteria bacterium
GGCTCGTCCGCATTGGCGGCCGCCCCGCCCGCCAATGCGGACGAGCCACCGAAGTACCTGCCCATCGAATTCGAGCCGGCCCTGCCGCAGACGCGCCCCCCCCGCCACGGTCTGCGCACCCTGGGCTGGAGCGTACTGGCGGTGGCGCTCATGGTCGTGCTGGCCGGCCAGTACCTGCTGGCCCACCGCTTCGATCTGGCCGCCTATCCCGAGCTGCGCCCGCTGCTGGGCGGGCTGTGCCGCGTGGCCGGCTGTGAACTGCCGCCACGCCGCGCCCTGGAACGCATCCGCCTGCTCGACCACAGCGTGTACACCCATCCCACCCGCGACCACGCGTTGCGCATTCGCGCCCGGCTCGTCAACCAGGCCGACTTCCCGCAGCCCTGGCCGGTGGTGGAGATCACCTTCGCCGACCTGCAGGGCCGCCCCGTGGCCAGCCGCCGCTTCACCCCCGACGAATACCTGTCCGAGGCCGCCAGGCGCCCGCCACTGATGCCGCCCGGACGCAGCTTTCCGCTCGTCCTGGACGTGGTGGACCCCGGCCCGCACGCCCTGGCCTTCGAGTTCCACTTCTACTGATCCCCGCCCAGCGCGAACCGGAGCAAGTCGAGATCACCTTGCAGATCGCCACCCCGGTCCGTAAAACAGCACACACCACCCCGTTAACCCCAACACACACCCATGCCCGCACTCCCCACTGCAGACAAACCGGTCGACCTGCTCGTGGTGGGCGGTGGCATCTCCGGTCTGGCCACGGCCTGGTTCGCGCGCCAGGCCGGCTGGACGGTGCAGGTGCTGGAGGCGGCCCCACACACCGGCGGCAAGATCCGCAGCTTCCACGAGGACGGCTATCTGGTGGAGGGTGGCCCCAACTCGCTGCTGGCCAACGACCCCTCGTTCGACACCCTGGTGGCCGGGCTGGGGCTGCGGGAGGCGCTCATCGAGGCCAACGCCGCCGCCCGGCGCCGCTACGTGCTGAAGGGCGGCCGGCTGCAGGCCCTGCCCACCGGCCCGCTGGCCTTCCTGCGCACGCCCTTGTTCTCGCCGCGCGGCAAGCTGCGCCTGCTGGCCGAGCCCTTCATCGGCCGCGCCACACACGAGGAAAGCCTGGCCGAGTTCGTCACCCGCCGCCTGGGACACGAGTTCCTGGATTGGGCCATCGACCCCTTCGTGTCCGGCGTGTACGCCGGCGATCCGCAACGCCTGTCGGTGCGCGCCGCCACGCCCAAGGTGTATGCCCTGGAGGCCGAGCACGGCTCGCTGCTGCGCGGCGCCCTGGCGCGCATGCGGGAGCGGCGCCGCTCGCTGCAGACCGGTCCGTCCGGACGCATGGTGAGCTTCCGGGAAGGGATGCAGACCCTGCCGGACGCCATCGTCGTCGCCCTGGGCGATGCCCTGGCCACGGACGCGCCGGTGGAGGCCCTGCGGCGCGACGCCGCCCGCGGCCTGTGGACAGCCAGCGGCCCGACCGGGCAGTGGTCGGCGCGGCAGGTGGTGTTGGCCGTACCGGCCGCGGCGGCGGCCCGCCTGCTGGACGGCAGCGCCGCGCCAGCCCTCCAGGCCATCCCCTACCCCGCGGTGGCCTCGGTGGCCCTCGGCTTCCGCCGCGACCAGGTGGCCCACGCGCTGGACGGTTTCGGTTTTCTCATCCCGGGCCGGCTGGGGCTGCGCACCCTGGGCGCCCTGTTCTCCAGCACCCTGTTCCCCGGCCGCGCGCCGGCCGGCCACGTGCTGATCACCGCCTTCGCCGGCGGCCGGCGCCATCCCGAACTGGCCGAGCTGCCGGACGATGCGCTGCTGGACGCGGTGCTGGGCGACCTGCACGGTCCGCTGGGCCTGCGCGGCGAGCCCGTCTACACGCACCTCACGCGCTGGGCGCAGGCCATTCCCCAGTACGAGCTGGGGCACGGGCAGCGCCTGCAGCAGGTGCAGGCCGAGGTGGCACGCCTGCCGGGGCTGCACCTGCGCGCCAACTGGCTGGATGGCATCTCGGTGGGCGACTGCGTGCGCAATGCGGCGCGGCTGGTGACGGAACTGGCGGAGGGAGAGCGCAAACAAGGATAAGGACAGGACGCGCCGGAAGGAGGAGGAGAAGTCTGGACTGACGCAAGAGGACTTTTTCCGGCGCGCCCTGTATGCCGTGATGCCCCTTGAGAGGCCGGGGCCAATCCCCATCAAAGGATTGTTTGAAACGGATCCTACGCCGGTCGTACCCGCCATGCCTTGACGTGAATCAAGGGCGCCGCCGGCCTCGTCCATCCGTTCGTTGCTACCGGCCTTCGCATAACGGCTTCAGTTCGGCGGCGGACCCGTGCCACAGTGGCGGCCGCAGCGCACAGGGGCATCAAAATGAGTCGAGAAGGTCGTGATTTGAAAGGATTTTTCTTGAGAAAAATCACACTTTCCCATCAGACAAACGACGTATGGTTGAGACCGGCAGGGAACACCACCGGCCCGACCCACCCAGAGGAGACACGACGTGCTGAGCACACTCGATCCGATCGTCATCAACCTGATCTATGCCTTGGTGGGCGGCTTCATCACCCTGCTGTTCATGTGGCTGGGCTGCCGTCTGTTCAACCGACTGGTGGCCTTCAACATCGCCGAGCAGCTGCGCGAGGGCAATGTGGCCGTAGGCATCATGGTGGCCGGCATCTTCATCGGCATCGGCATGGCCATGGGCCTGGTCGTGGGCCTGG
>JALVPS010000495.1 GCA_027031685.1 Gammaproteobacteria bacterium
ACGATGGGCAGCCACTGCACCAGCCCCACCAGCAGGCCGAACAGCGGCGACTGGTGCGCCAGCATGCCCAGCCCCCCCAGCACCGCGGCGGCGATGGCCACCAGCAGCAGGCCCCGACCGGCGCCCAAGCGCAGGGTGACCAGGGCCACAGTGGCCCCGCTCACCAGCCCCAGGGGCGGGATCACCAGCGCCAGCACGGCAAAACCCACCGTGACCAGGACCGCCTGGTGCAGTCCCGACATCACGAAGCGAGCCAGCGCGTTCACGGTGCGGCTCCCGCAGGGCGGGGCTCAGTGGTTGTCGGTGTAGGGCAGCAGCGCGAGGAACCGGGCGCGCTTGATGGCCGTGGCCAGCTGGCGCTGGTACTTGGCCTTGGTGCCCGTGATGCGGCTGGGAACGATCTTGTACGTCTCGGTCACATACTGCTTCAGGGTGTCCAGGTCCTTGTAGTCGATCTCCTTGACACCCTCGGCGGTGAAACGGCAGTAACGCTTGCGGTGGAAATATCGGGCCATGTCACGCTCTCCTGTCAGGACTCGCTGGATGCAGGCTCGGTGGCAGCCGGCTTGGTCTCCGGCGCGGCGGCTGCCCTCTCTCTCTTGTCCCTCTTGTCCTTGTCACCGTCTTCCGTGCGCGCCAGGGGCGACGGCTCGGTAATGGCCTCGTCGCGGCGGATGATCAGGTTGCGAATGACCGCATCGTTGAAACGGAAGGCGCTCACCAGCTCGTTGTAGGCCTCCTCGCCGCACTCTATGTTCATGAGCACGTAATGGGCCTTGAGCACCTTCTGGATGGGGTAGGCCAGTTGGCGGCGACCCCAGTCCTCCAGGCGGTGGACCTTGCCGCCGCTGTTCTCGATCAGGGCCCGGTAGCGCTCGATCATGCCGGGCACCTGCTCGCTCTGGTCGGGGTGCACCAGAAACACCACTTCGTAATGACGCATGCAGTTCTCCTTACGGTTGTCGGACAGTCTCCCGGCCGCGCCGGTGAGACAAGGAGCCCCCGCGAGGGGGAAACGAAAAGCGCGTAATGATAGGTGAGGGCGCCCCCCATAGCAAATGCGCCCGCCGCCCCGCGACGGGCGCCCCGGATGACGGACGGCCTGCCGTCTCCGTCACGGGGCGGCCGCGGCCGCTTTGCCGGCCCGGGACGCTGTGTTACAACGGAACCGATCTCCCGCCAACCACCGAGGAGGCGAGCCATGAGCCAGGTCGCACCCGGCCAGCCGGTGCCGGACTTCACGCTGGAGGCCACCGGCGGCAAGCGCATTTCCCTGTCCGACTTCCGTGGCAGGAAGCACGTGGTGCTGTACTTCTATCCCAAGGACCACACCCCCGGCTGCACCACAGAGGGGCGCGACTTCAGCGCCCACTACGACGAGTTCCAGGCCCTGGACACGGAGATCCTGGGCGTCTCGCGCGACAGCGTGCGCACCCACGAGAACTTCAAGGCCAAGCAGGGCTTCCGCTTCGACCTGCTGTCCGACCCGGACGAGGTGGCCTGCCGGCTGTTCGACGTGATCAAGGAGAAGAACATGTACGGCCGCAAGGTCATGGGTATCGAGCGCAGCACCTTCCTCATCGACAAGGACGGCATCCTGGTGCGCGAGTGGCGCAAGGTGAAGGTGAAGGGCCACGTGGAGGAGGTGCTGGCCGCCGTGCGTGAACTGGCACAGGGCTGAGGCCGTGAGCGAGGCCCGCCCGCGCCTGTACGTGCTGGACACCAACGTCCTCATGCACGACCCCACCGCCCTGTTCCGCTTCCAGGAACAGGACGTGTTCCTGCCCATGGTGGTGCTGGAGGAGCTGGACAAGGGCAAGAAGGGCGTGTCGGAGGTGGCGCGCAACGTGCGCCAGGTGAGCCGCTTCCTGGACACGCTCATGTCCTCCATCGACCACCGCCAGATCGAACAGGGCATCCCGCTGGAGAACGTGGCCGGCGTGGAGACCAGCGCCTGCACCGGGCGGCTCTTCTTCCAGACCGAGGCGCTGCAGAGCGAGCTGCCCCCTTCCCTGCCCGGCCACACGGCCGACAACACCATCCTGGCCACCGCCCTGGCGCTGCAGGAGGAGCCGCGCGACCGTGACGTGATCCTGGTGTCCAAGGACATCAACCTGCGCATCAAGGCGGCCGTACTCGGCATCCACGCCGAGGACTACTTCAACGACCGCGTGCTGGAGGACGTGGATCTGCTCTACTCCGGCCTGCAGGCCCTAGCCCCCGATTTCTGGGACGCCCACGCCACGGAGATGGAGTCCTGGCAGGAGGAGGGCCGCACCTTCTACCGCATCCGCGGCCCCGAGGCCGGCCACTGGTTCCCCAACCAGTGCCTGTACACCAGCGACGAGTCCCAGCCCTTCGCGGCCATCGTGCGCGAGGTGGCCGGCGACACGGCGGTCATCGAACACGCCCAGGACTACCGCAGCACGCGTCACACCGTGTGGGGCATCAACGCCCGCAACCTGGAGCAGAACTTCGCCCTCAACCTGCTCATGGACCCGGACATCGACTTCGTCACCCTGGTGGGCCCGGCCGGCACCGGCAAGACGCTGCTGGCGCTGGCCGCCGGGCTGGCACAGACGCTGGAGGAGAAGATCTACAAGGAGATCATCATGACGCGGGTGACGGTGCCGGTGGGCGAGGACATCGGCTTTCTGCCCGGCACCGAGGAGGAGAAGATGACCCCCTGGATGGGGGC
>JALVPS010000496.1 GCA_027031685.1 Gammaproteobacteria bacterium
CCACCCCTCCAGCACGCCCGCGGCGTAAGGCTGGCGGGCGCAGTACAACCGCCCGGCCGCACCGGCCCGCCGCGCCGCCTCCTTCACCTGATCCCGCACCGTCGCAGTGGCATTGCCCACCAGCACGGCCGGAAAGGGCCCCGCCAGCAGGTCCAGGTCATTTCCGCTGTCCCCGGCAAAAAGCACCCGTGTCGGGGCCAGCCCCAGCCGTGCCACAAGGTGGGCCAGGGCGGCCCGCTTGCCGGCGGCGGGCGGCAGCAGGTCGAGCAGCACGGTGCCCCGTGTCTCGTCCTCGCTCCACACCGCGCGCACCGGCAGGTCCGCCAGGCGCGAACGGACGGCAGCCCGCAGGGCGGGGTCGTCCGCCTCGGCCGGCAGCGCATAGCTCAGCTTGAAGCGTCCCTGTCGCTCCGGGGCCTGTGGCCGCAGCGCAGTCACGTCGGCCAGCCGATGCCGCAACCGCGCCGTCATGTCCGCCGGCCAGTCGCACGCCAAGTGGGCCGCCCAGTCCGACGAAGGCCGCCAGGCGCCGGCGCATCGGGCGTACAGGCTGGTGCCCACGTCGCAGATCAGCCAGTGGGGCGGCGGCAGCGCCCAGGCGGCGATGGCCTCTTGCGCGCTGGCCAGGTGGCGGCCGGTCACGTACACCAGCGTGGCGTCGCTCCGGCGCACGGCGCGGCGGAACCGCTCGCGAGCGCCGGGCGGCTCCGGCTGGGGCCCGTTGGGCAGCAGTGTGCGATCCAGGTCGCAGGCGAGCAGGGCGGGCCAGTTCATGCCGCTGCCCTCCGGCCGGCGTGATCGGCCAGCACGGTTTCCACCAGCGCCCGATAGCGCGCCGCGTGGGCGTCCCAGCTGTAGTACCGCCGCACCGCCCGCAGGCCGTTGGCCGCGTAGCGCCGCCATTGCGCCCGGTTGGCCAGCATGGCGCGCAGGGTGGCGGTCAGGTCCGCCGGGTCGAGGGGATCGAACAGCCGCCCGTTGCCGCACCGGGCCACGATCTCCGCAGCACCGCCCTCGCGGGTGGCGGCCACCGGCAGCCCGCAGGCGGCCGCCTCCAGCAGGGTGAGCCCGAACGGCTCGTTGAGGGCCGGGTTGACGAACACCCCGCCGCGCGCCGCCGCCAGGCGGTAGAGGGCCGGCACGTCCTCCGGTGCGTGGTGACGGGGCAAGGCCACCCGCCCCCACAGGTCCAGCGCGTCCATCTCCAGCAGCAGCGCCTGCCACACCTCGCGGGCGCCCTCCGGCAGGCGGCGCACGTCGTTGCGCTGGCCGGCCACGATGGCCAGGTTGGCTACCGCCCGCAGGGCCGGCGAGCGGCCGTAGGCGCGCAGCAGGGCGAGCAGGTTCTTGCGCCGGTCCGGTCGCGCCAGGGCCAGGATCAGTGGTTTGCGCGGCTCGCGCAGAAAGGGCGCCAGCAGCGCCTCGGCCCGCGCCATGCCGGCCGCGCCGGGCCTGAAGCGCGCCAGGTCGATGCCGGGCGGGATGACCGCCATGCGCCCGGGCCGGGCGTTGGCATAGGCGGCGTACTGGCCGTCGCGCTCCTGTGCGGTGCTGACGATGACCCAGTCGGCCGCCGCCAGCACCGCCTCCTCGGCGGCGATGCGCCGTGACATGCGGTAGTGCCGCTCGATGTCCCGCTGAGCCATCCCCGCCGCCCGCAGCCGCGCCTGCTTGTCGCGTCCGAGAGAATGGCCGGTGAACAGCAGCGGTACATCCAGCCGGCCCGCCACGTGGCGGGCCACCTCGCCGGCGTCGGCGTAGTGGCCGTGGATCACCGCCGGTGGCAGGGGCTGGCGGGCCAGCCAGCGTTGCAGGTGGCGCGCCAACTCGGGCAGATGGGGCCACAGCGCCTCCTTGGGCAGGTAGCCCGGCGGTCCGGCCGGCAGGCGCACGATGCGCGCCCTGGGTCCGAGCGGTTCCACCGTCCTCGCGTAGTCCGCCGCCAGGGCCGGGTCGTCGATGCGGCGCGTGACCAGGTCCACCCGAGCCACGTCCTCGCGCCGCGCCAGTGCGCGGGCCAGTTCCACCACGTAGCGGGTCTGGCCGCCGGTGTCCGCGTCCACGCCCAGTTCCAGGGCACGGCCGCGGATGCGGCCGTGCACACTGACCAGGACGATGTAACGCGCGGGAGCGGTTTGTCGTTGCGTCATGGTCCGACCCTCCCTCAGCGCCAGCCGATGCGGCCGCGGCGGGCGGCCTCGGCCAGTTCCCGGGCCAGCTCGCCGCGCGCGATGCGCGGCTGGATGTCCCGTTCCCACACGTCCCGACGCGGGAAGAAGGCCTGGAAGCTGTAACGCACGCTGCCTGGCACCATGCGGGCCACGCCGTGCGCCGTGTGCGGGAAGAACCAGGCGCCCGTGTTGTGCTCGGCCAGCACCACGTCGAACACGCCCCGGTCGCCGGGGTTCCTGGCCCCGTCCCGCACCATGAACACCAGCGCCCCGCCAGTGTCGCTCAGGCGCCGACCCGCCGCATCGAGGGGCCGGAAATAGGCGCTCACCGTCAGGCCCCGGGCGCGGATGGCGGCGTGCCGCACCGAGGACTTGTCCAGGCCGCGCAGCCCGTCGGTGAAGCGGTGCATGTCCCGGTGCAGGTGCAGGCCGCTCCACAGCGCCCGGTCCGTGCCCACCACCCGGTTGACGTTCATCTCGATGCCCTGCGGGGCGATCTCGGGCGCCTCATCGGCGCCGATCAGTCC
>JALVPS010000497.1 GCA_027031685.1 Gammaproteobacteria bacterium
CCACGCGCCTGGCAGAAGTAGGCGTTGTGTGGCGAGTCGTCCATCTCCACGCCGAAGCTCTTGGAGTGGGCGGCGGGGTGCAGCATCATGGTGTTGGGCTTGAGGAGCTTGACCAGCTCGTGCCGGTCGTACACGGACATCTCCAGCGGCGCCGGCAGGTGCACGTAGATAACGTCCAGCTCCGGGAACTCGCGCCGCAGGCAGCCCACCATGGTCTCGTCCGGGTAGCGCTCGGCGGTCAGGTCCAGGGGCAGGCCGCTGGCCTCCAGGGCCTCGCGCTGGCCCGCCTCGAACATCTCCTGATAGCGCCCGAAGATGACCACCCGCGAGAAGGCCTGCGGGAACAGGGCCATGGTCCACAGCAGGCTGCGCACGGTGCGCGTGCGGGCCGGTGGGCCGAAGATGCCCACCTGCAGGCGCTTCTCCTCCGGCACCTCGTCGGCCACCAGCTCAGGCCGCCACTTGAAGATGGTGTACAGGTCCACCAGCGCCTGGCTGGGGTTCTCGTCGTCGCCGTTGCCGGCGTTGATGACCGGGATGCGCGCGTCGTCCACGATCTCGCGGAAGGACTCGCGGTCCGGCGTGCGCAGGATGACCGTGTCGCCGTAGCTGTTGAGGATCTCGGTCAGCTCGGCCAGCGCGCCGGGGTCGTCGAGGCGGCCGGTGGGCACGCCGCCCAGGTCGATGGTGTTGGCCGACAGCAGCTTGGCGGCGCTGGTGAAGGAGAGTTGCGAGCGCGTCACTTGCTGGTCGAGGAAGGCGGTGATCAGCACGCGCCCCGACAGGTGGGGCGGATAGGGCTTGGCGGTCAGCTCCCAGGTGGCGGCGCGGCGCAGCAGTTGCAGCACCAGCTCGCGGTTGTACGAGCGGGCGCTCAGCACGTGGCGGCCCTTGAGGACCTCCAGGGCCCGCGGATCGTCGGGGATGCGCTCCGCCAGCAGGGCGCTGCGCCCCGGTCGGGCCACCTCGTGTTCCTTGTAGGTGGGTGTGGTGCGGGGCAGGGGGAAGGGGTTGTCGCTCATCTGCATGCTCCGTTGTCAGCTGAACAGGGGCCGGTTCAGCCACAGGTGGACACCGATGCTGGCAAGGTAGCCCAGCGCCACGACCGGTGTCCACCTGAGGTGACCGAAGAAGGTGTACTTGCCCCGCGCCTGGCCCATGAGGGCCACGCCGGCCGCCGAGCCGATGGACAGCAGCGAGCCGCCCACGCCGGCCGTGAGGGTGACCAGCAGCCAGTGGCCGAGGGACATCTCGGGCTGCATGGTGAGCACGGCGAACATGACCGGGATGTTGTCCACCAGGGCGGAGATGACGCCCACGCTCACGTTGGCGGTCAGGGCGCCCCATTCGCTGTACATGAGTGACGAGAGCTGGCCCAGGTAGCCGATGAAGCCCAGCCCGCCCACGCTCAGCACCACGCCGTAGAAGAACAGCAGCGTGTCCCACTCGGCGCGCGCCACCGGCTTGAACACGTCGAAGGCCACCGGGCTGCCGAGCTCGGGTCCTGTCTCAAGGTGGGCCGAGCGCTTCAGGTAATAGCCCAGCAGCTGCAGGTAGCCCAGGCCGGTGAGCATGCCGATCACGGGCGGGAGGTCCACGAAATTGTGCACCGCCACGGCGGTGGCGATGGTGGCCAGGAACAGGGCCATGATGCGCCGCGCGCCGCGTTTCATGTGCACCATTTCGTCGGAGGCGGTGGGCCGGGCGTTGGGCACGGCGAAGTGCATGATCGCGGCCGGCACCAGCCAGTTGACCAGCGAGGGGACGAACAGGGCGAAGAAGGTCCAGAAGTCCACGATGCCCTTCTGCCACACCATGAGGGTGGTGATGTCGCCGAAGGGCGAGAAGGCCCCGCCGGCGTTGGCGGCCACCACGATGTTGATGCAGGCCAGGGTGACGAAGCGGTCGTTGTCGCCGCCCACGGCCAGCACCACGGCGCACATGAGCAGGGCGGTGGTCAGGTTGTCGGCCACCGGGGAGATGAAGAAGGCCAGCACGCCGGTGATCCAGAACAGGGCGCGCAGGCCGAAGCCCTTGCGGATCAGCCAGGAGCGCAGGGCGTCGAACACGCGTCGCTCCTCCATGGCGTTGATATAGGTCATGGCCACCAGCAGGAAGAGCATCAGCTCGGCGTATTCCAGCAGGTCGTGGCGCACGGCGGCGTTGGCCACCTCGGCCATGCCCGCCTGGTGATATACCCAGGCGATGAGGATCCAGATGATGCCGGCCGCCAGCACCACCGGCTTGGACTTGCGCAGGTGGGTGAACTCCTCGCTCATCACCAGGGCATAGGCCACGACGAAGACGAGCAGCGAGACGATGCCCACCCAGTGGCCGGTGAGATCCAGACGCTGGCCGTGGGGCAGGGCCTCTGCCGCCCCGGCCAGTCCGGGCAGCAGGGTGAGCGGCAGGGCGGCTAGGCGTGGGAACATGGGTCGGCCTCCGGATCAGAACACCAGGTTCATCATGGCGATCATGACCACCAGGAAGAGCAGGGTCATGATGCCGCCGGCGCGCATGAAGTCCGGTACGCGGTAGCCGCCGGGCCCCATGATGAGCGCGTTCACCTGGTGGGTGGGAATGAGGAAGGAGTTGGAGGTGGCGATGGCCACGGTCAGGGCGAACACGGCCGGGTTGGCGCCCACGCCCAGGGCGATGTTCACCGCCAGCGGCACCAGCAGCACGGTGGCGCCCACGTTGGACATGACCAGGGTGAAGAAGGTGGCCAGGGCGGCGATGGCGGTCTGGATGACCCAGATGGGCATGTGCCCCACCACGTTGAGGGTCTGCTCGGCGATGTAACGGGCCGTGCCGGTGGTCTCCACCGCCAGCCCCAGGGGGATGAGCGAGGCCAGCAGGAACACCGTCTTCCAGCTCACCGCCTCGTAGGCCTCGTCGATGGTCAGCACGCCGGCCAGCACCATGCCGATGGCGCCGGTGAGCAGGGCCACCGACAGGCGCACGTCCGTGAACAGCACCATGAACAGGGCGATGCCGAAGAACAGGGCCGCCCAGCCCACCTTGTGCGGGCGCAGCTCCTCGTGGGGGTATTCGGTGGTGACCACCACGAAGTTGGGGTCCTTCTCCAGCCGCGCCAGGGCGTCCCAGGTGGTGTGCACCACCAGCGTGTCGCCGGCCTGCAGGGGCATGTCGCGGATGCCGTCGCCCTCGCGGTAGGTCTTGCCCTGGCGGTGCAGGGCCACCATGGCGATGCCGTAGGTCTTGCGCATCCACACGTCGCGCGCGCTCTTGCCGATCAGGCGCGAGCCGGGCGGGATGACCACCTCGGCGATGCCGGACTTGGTGGGCGCGAGCGCCTCGGCGAACACCTCGATGTCCGGCCGCACCGTGAGCCGGTGACGCTCGACGAAGGCCTTGAAGTGCTCCGGCGAGGCCAGCACGCCCAGCACGTCACCGGCGGCGATGGGCGTGTCGCGGGCCAGCCCGCCGGGGCCGATGCGCAGGTCGTCGCCGTGCACCGCGGCGATGACGCGGATGCGCTCCTGGTGCTCGATGTCGTCCAGCTTCTTGCCGATCAGGTCCGAGCCTTCCGGCACCACCACCTCGAACAGCTCGTAGTCGATGCCGTACACCTCGCGGAAGTATTTCATGGTGTGGGTGGCGGAGGCGCCCTCGTCACGCCCGCTGGCGGCCGGCAGCACATATTTTCCCGCCACCACGAAGTACAGGATGCCGGTGAGTACCAGCGCCACGCCGATGGGGGTGACCGAGAACAGCCCGAAGGTCTCCATGCGCTGCTCGGCGGGCAGGGCCTGGTTGGAGGTGAGGATCAGGTCGTTGAGCAGGATCAGGGGGCTGGAACCGACCATGCTCACCGTGCCACCCAGGATGGCGCAGAAGCCCATGGGCATGAGCAGGCGGGAGAGCGGGATGCCGGAGCGGGCCGAGATGCGGCTCACCACCGGCAGGAACAGGGCGGCCGCCCCCACGTTCTGCATGAAGGAGGAGATGAAGGCCACCGTGCCGGAGATGATGGGGATGATGCGCTTCTCGGTGCTGCCGCCGTACTTGAGGATGGTGGCGGCCACCTTGCTCATGATGCCGGTGCGGTCCAGCCCGGCGCCGATGATCATCACCGCGATGATGGAGATCACCGCGTTGGAGCTGAAGCCGTCGAACAGGTGCTGGGTGTCCACCAGCCCCCGCTCCAGCCCCATGAACGGCGCCAGCAGGGAGGTGAGCCCCAGCAGCACCATGATGGAGATGGCCGCCACGTCCACCCCCACCACCTCGAAGGCGAACAGGTAGATGGTGAGCAACAGGATGGCCGTGACCCAGGCGATCTCGACGCTGGGCACCACGGTGGCCAGCCAGCCGGCCAGCAGGGCGAAGGCGCCGGCGGCCAGCCATTTCTTCAGGCCGCCACGCGGTAGGCGGATGCGGTCGGAGTCTCCGGGTGTGGTCATGAGAGGCGTTCCTCCGTTCTGTCGTGTTGGTTCATGACGGCGCGGCGTTTCCCAATGGACGACGGGGACTCACCCCCTCGCCCGGTGTCGGATCAGGTCCTCCGTTGCGTTTGCGGGGCTGGCGGGCCGAATTCATCCTGGCATTCCAGGAAGATGCGCTTGTCGCAGCGCGCGCAGATTTCCTTGTCCAGTTTATGGTAAATCGCGTGAATGGCGGCCGCCTTGGACTGGAAGATATTGCGCGCGCCCGTGACATCCAGACAGCCGCAACGGTCCAGATCCTCCCACAGCCCCTGTTTCACATTGATCAAATACAGGTCGCCGCCCATGGCGCGGCGCCGCTGCGCTTCCTCCAGCAGCGCCTCGCCGCCCTGCAGGTCCACGAAGTTGATGCCCTCGCAGATGATGGCCAGGTGCTTCTGCTCCGGGTACTCGGCGCGCAGCCTGTCGAAGGTCTCCTGCAGGTGGCTCACCGAGCCGAAGAACAGCGAGCCGTCGATGCGGATGAACTTGAGCTGCGGGCACTCGGGGATGTCCGTGGCGCTGGAGAAGGCACGCTTGTCCAGGCGCGGATCGGGGACGCGGGTGACGATCTTGGGCTTGGAGACGCGCTCCAGGTAGAGCACCAGCGACAGCAGGATGCCGGCGAAGATGGCGAACTCCAGCTCCAGGAACACGGCGCCGAAGAAGGTCACCAGCATCACCGCCGCGTCACGCCCGGAGGCCTTGAGGATGTGCCTGATCTCGTGGAAGTCGATCAGCCCCCAGGCCACCAGGAACAGGATGCCGGCCATGGCCGCCTTGGGCAGGTAGGCGGCCAGCGGGGCCACCAGCACCACGATGCCCATGAGCAGCAGGCCGGCGAACATGGCCGCCAGCGGCGTGCGCGCGCCGGCCTGGAAGTTGAGGCCGGAGCGGTTGAAGGAGCCGGTGGCCACGTAACCGGAGAAGAAGGCGCCGGCCAGATTGGACAGGCCCTGGCCGATGAACTCCTGGTTGCCGTCGATGCGGTAGCCGCCGCGCGCCGCCAGCGAGCGGCCGATGGACACCGCCTCGGTGAGGGCGAACAGCGTCACCGCCAGGGCCGAGGGGGCCAGGCGCTTGATGTTCTCCAGACTGAGATCGGGCGAGGAGAGCGGCGGCAGGGTGGAGGGCAGGGCGCCCACGGTGGCGATCTTCACCGTGTCCGCCCCCAGCATCTTGATGAGTACGGTGGACACGATGCTGCCCAGCACCATGGCCACGATCATGTACGGCGCCCTGGGCCAGTAGCGCTTGACCAGGATGCCGCTCGCCAAGGTCACCACGCCCACCACCACCACGTAGGGATTGACGTGGTGCAGTTCCTTGCCCACGTGGTAGAGCAGCTCCGGCAGGTGGCCGCCGCGCGGCACCTCGATGCCCAGGAAGTGCTTGAGCTGCTTGGCGGCGATGAGGATGGCGGCGCCCGCCGTGAAGCCCACCACCACGGCGTGGGAGATGAAGTTGACCAGCGCCCCCATGCGCGCCAGGCCCAGGACCAGCTCGAAGATGCCCACCAGGAAGGTGAGTGTGAGGGCCAGCGACACGTAGTCCGCGGTGCCCGGCTCGGCATACACCGACAGGGCCGAGAAGAGCACGATGGAGGCGGCCGTGGTGGGGCCGGAGACGAGGTGTCTGGAGGAGCCGAACAGGGCGGCGATGATGGCCGGGATCATGCCGGCGTAAAGGCCGTACTCGGGCGGCATGCCGGCGATGGTGGCGAAGGCCACGCCCTGCGGGAGCACCACGATGGCCCCGGTGAGGCCGGCCATGAAGTCTGCCTTCAGGTCGCGGCCGGTGACCTGGGGCAGCCACTTCATGAAAGGGAACAACCAGTTGAGGGCCGGCACATTCGGTGCGCTCATATGGGTCGCGTTCTCCCGCGGCAAGGATGGTTGAGAGGCGGCTGGCAGCTGGCGCGTGCGGGGCGCGGCCGGCGGATGGGACACCGTGGCCCTTGGTTAAGGCGTGTTTCCCCCCGAATACGGCTGTGGACTCGGCAGCGTATGGACTGCGGGCCGGGCGGATCGTCCGGCGTGGCGCGCCGTCTGCGCGGCGGCATTGTGACGATTTGCGGCGCGCTTGGCAAATATTAGCGAAAGGCGATGTAGGACCAGTCAGGGCCGGCGGCGCCGGCGACCGCGGCGCCACCACAGGGTCAGGCCGGTGAGCGCCAGGATGGCGATGGCCAGGGTGGCGGCGTCCATCATCCACACCCCGGCGCGGCCCCACAGCCGGCCGCTGTGCAGGTCCAGCAGCAGGCGTTCCACGGTGATGCCGGGCGTGGCCGCCCCGGCCAGCGCCGCGCGCAGCCCTACCGGCAGGGACGCGGGCGGCACCGGGGCGAACGCGCCGGCCGGGCAGGCGCAGGGCGCCCAGTGGCTCAGCGTTCCGTCCAGCCGCCAGCGCCCGTTCTCGGCCAGCAGCAGCACCCCGTCGTCGTCCCGCGCCAGCCCGCGCGGGCGGGCCGCCCCCGGCAGGGGCAGCACGTCCGCCAGCGCGCCGTCCGGGGCGAGCAGGGCCAGCCCCTGTCCGGTGAGCGCCAGCAGCAATCCGTCGGCGGCCACAGCACCCAGCAGCGGGCCGCGCACCGCCGGCGGCAGCGGGCGGCGGTCGAGGAAGATCCGTTCGCCCCACTGCGACAGCCAGTGGCCGGCCACCGGATAGGCCGGCCCCGGCGCGGCCGGGGCGATGCCGTACCAGCGCAGCAGCCAAGGCGCGTGCAGGTGGCGCTCGTCCAGGCGCAGGGCGTCCGTGTGGTTGAGCAGCAGGCCGGTGACGGCCATCTCCAGGGCGAACAGGGCCGCCAGCAGCCCCAGCCAGCGGTGGGTGCGGTGCAGGTGCTTCATGGCGCCGGCGGGGCCTGTCGCACGGCGCGGTCCAGCACCAGGGCCAGCCGCGCCAGCCGCCGCATGGCGCGCACCGACAGCGTGGCGCCGGTGATGCCGTCGATGGGCCGGTCCAGGGCCTCGCCGCGCAGGCCGGCGCCGCGGAACTGGCGGGTGAAGGCCGGGTGGCGGATCTCGTCGCCGCGGGACTCGCGGAAGACCAGCACGCGGGCCAGGGCGATGCGCCCGGCCTCCACGGCGAAGCCGATGGTGATGGGCCGCTCCTTGCCGATCTCCTCCAGTATCCAGGCGCTGCGCGGCCCGCGCAGCCAGTAGCGCACGCGCAGCCGGCCGTAGGGGTGGCCGAGCACGCGCCTGACCTGCTCCTTGAGCGGGCCGGTGAGCCACAGCACGCGCGGCGGGGGCGGCTCGCCGGCAAAGGCCTGGCGCAGGAAGGCCGCCTCGCTCAGGTAGGTGCCCTTGCCCCAGGCGGGCAGGGCGGCCAGCAGCGCGACGAGCAGCAGCCGGGTGTCATGGCGGGTGGTCATCACGGCCCGCCGTCAGAACTGGTAGCCGATGCCGAGGTTGAAGCCATCGGCGTCGCCCGCGTCGGCGTTCTGCCACTGCAGGTCGGCCTTGAACACCACGTCCTCGTGCGGCCACCAGTTCAGGCCCAGGTTCTGCTGGGTGGCATCGACGCCGGCGGCCGTGTGCCAGGCGTTGTGCCGGGCGAACAGCCCCAGCCGCGGCGTGACGCGGTAGCTGCCCTCGGCATAGGCGCCCCACTGCCGGTCACGCCCCAGGGCCCGCGCCTGGGCGCCGTCGATGTCCCAGCGCGCATAGAGGGCGCGCAGGCCCAGGGGGCCGTGCCGCCAGGCCAGGTGGGTGGAGAGCAGGGTGGCGCCGTCCACGCCGTCGCCGGCCTGCTGGCTGATGTCTTCCTGCCATTGCAGGC
>JALVPS010000498.1 GCA_027031685.1 Gammaproteobacteria bacterium
GGCCGGCGTAGAAGCCGTCGCGGCCCTGCTCGGCCAGGGCGCGCAGCGTGCGGGCCAGGTCCGGCTGGCGGATGACCGCGCCCTCGGCCGGCACCGCCCCGTCGGTGAGGAACACGGCGGCGGCCGCCGGCGAGGCGGCCAGCACGTCACGGCGGAAGGTCGCCAGACGACGGTAGTGGCCGTCCACCGGGAAGCCCTGCTCGGCCAGGCGGATGGCCGGCGCTAGGCTCACCGCCAGCGGCAGGCGCCCGTAGCGTGCGGCGATGTGCGCCAGCGCCGCCGGCTCGCCG
Source organism: Gammaproteobacteria bacterium (assembly GCA_027031685.1). Lineage (GTDB taxonomy): Bacteria > Pseudomonadota > Gammaproteobacteria > UWMA-0217 > UWMA-0217 > JALVPS01. The sequence continues at coordinate 291 of JALVPS010000498.1, forward strand.
GGGATGCCGGCCGCCAGCGGCCCGTCCAGCGAGGCGCGCGGGCGCAGCTCGCCGTCCTCGTCCAGATACAGGTCGCGGTGGGCCGCCAGCGGCGCCCGCTCGCGTCCGTCGATCATCACCTCGAAGCCGTCGCGGGCGCGGTGCAGCAGCCAGAAGCCGCCGCCGCCCAGCCCGGAGCTGTACGGCTCCACGACGGCCAGGGCAGCACTCACCGCCACGGCGGCGTCGAAGGCGTTGCCGCCGCGCCGCAGGATGTCGCGCCCGGCCGCCGTGGCCAGGGGGTGGGCGCTGGCCACCGCCGCCGCGCGGGGCGCCGCCGCGGCCGCCACCGCCGCGCAAACGACAAGGGCTCCCAGAAGGAGCCCTTGCCAGAGTCGTCTGCACCACACAGCGCTCACCCCGCGGCCATCAGCGCCTTGTACTTGACCTCCAGCTGCTCGCGGGTCTCCTCGTGGTCCGGATCGGGGATGATGCAGTCCACCGGGCAGACCTCCATGCACTGCGGCTCGGCGTAGTGGCCGACGCACTCCGTGCAGCGGTTGAAGTCGATCTCGTAGATCTCGTCGCCGGGGGAGATGGCCTCGTTGGGGCACTCCGGCTCGCACACGTCACAGTTGATGCATTCGTCGGTGATCAGCAGGGCCATGGGCAGTCAGTCGTCCAGTTCAACATTGGGAAGGCGGGGCGTGGGCGTAGACCTCGGCCAGCGCCTCACGCACCCGTTGATCGACGAAGTGTGACACGTCGCCGCCGTGGCGGGCAATCTCCCGCACCAGGCTGGAGGACACGTAGGCGAACTCCTCCGAAGGGGTGAGAAAGAGGGTCTCGATGTCCGGCGCCAGGTTGCGGTTCATGCTCGCCAGCTGGAACTCGAACTCGAAGTCGGACACGGCGCGCAGGCCGCGCAGGATGGCGTCGGCGCCACAGGCGCGGGCGAACTCCACGGTCAGCCCGGAGAAGGGGCGCACGGCCACCCGCGGCAGGCCGGCAAGGGCCGCCTCGGCCAGGGCCACGCGCCGCGCCAGGGAGAAGCAGGGCGACTTATGGCTGTGCTCGGCCACGCCCACCACCACCCGCTCGCACAGGCGGCTGGCGCGCCGCACCAGGTCGGTGTGGCCGTGGGTGATGGGGTCGAAGGTTCCGGGGTAGAGGACGATCATGGCGGGGCCTCCTCGGCTTGCGCCATCAACCGTACCAGACCATAGCCCACCGCGCCCGCCTGCTGGCGGCGCAGCCAGTCCCAGCCGGGCGGCAGCGCGGGCGGCGTGGCCTGGGGGAACTCCAGGTAGAGGCGGCTGGCCGGCTGCAGCCAGCCGGGCGTGGCGGCGAGCCGCGCCAGGGCGCGCGCCAGCAGATCGCTGGCAAAGGGCGGGTCGAGGAAGACGATATCGAAGGGGCGCGTCGGCGGCGGGCGGCGCAGGTAGTCCAGCGCCGAGCCGCGCCACAGCGCGAGGGCGGCCGGGTCGAAGGCGGCGATCTCCTCGGCCAGGCGGCGCGCCACCCGCGGGTGGCGCTCCACCAGCACGGCCCGGGCGGCGCCGCGCGAGACGGCCTCGAAGGCCAGCGCGCCGCTGCCGGCGAACAGGTCCAGGCAGTGCGCCCCGGGCAGCACGCCGGCCAGCCAGTTGAACAGGGTCTCGCGCACGCGGTCGGCGCTGGGCCGCAGGCCCGGCGCGGCGGCCACCCGCAGGCGGCGCCCCCGCCAGCGCCCGCCGATGATGCGCACCGCGCCCGGCGCGCCGGGCGGCGAACGGCGCCTGCTAGCGGCTCTCGCCACCGACGATGACCGTCACCATCCGCTCGGGGTGCAGGTGACGGCGCAGGGCGGCCAGCACGTCATCGCGGGTCTGCGCCTCGATGTGGCCGGTGAAGCTGTCCAGGTAGTCCAGCGGCAGGCCGTAGAAGCCGATCATGCCCAGGTAATCGGCAATGCTGGCGTTGCTGGCCATGCGCAGCGGGATGCTGCCGGTGATGTTCTGCTTGGCGGCCTTGAGCTCCCCGGCGCTGGGCCCCTCCCGCAGATAGCGCTCCAGGGTCTGGCGCGCCACGCGCACGGCGTCGTCGGCCTGATCGCCGCGCGTCTGCAGGACGATCTGGAACGGCCCCGGCGCGCGCATGGGCAGGAAGTAGCTGTACACCGAGTAGGCGTAGCCGCGCTTGACGCGCACTTCCTTGACCAGGCGCGAGGTGAAGCCGCCACCGCCCAGCACGTGGTTGCCCAGGTACAGGGCGTAATGGTCGGGGTCGCCGCGCGCCACGCCGGGCTGGCCGATGAACACGTGCGCCTGGCGCGAGGGGAAGGGGATGCGCACGGTGCGCGCCTTCTCCAGTGGCGGCACGGGCGGCAGCGGCGGGGCGTGGGCGCCGCGCGGCAGGCCCTGGCTGAGGGTCTCGGCCATCTTTTCCGCCGTGGCGCGGTCGATGTCGCCCACCAGGGCAATGAGCCCGTTGGCGGCCACGTAGTAGCGCCGGTAGAAGTCGCGCATCTGCTGCGGGCCGATGCGTTTGACGCTCTCGGGGGTGCCCTTCATGGGGTGGCCGTAGGGGTGGTCGCCGTAGAGCGCCCGAAAGAAGGCATTGCTGGCGATGACCTCGGGCTGGGCGGCGTCGTCGGCCAGGCTGACCAGGGCCTGGCGCTGCAGGCGGGCCATGTCGCGCGGCTTGAAGTCCGGGTGCCAGAGCACGGTGGCGAAGGTGTCCAGCGCCGGCCGGATGTACTCCGGGTCGGTGAGCGTGCGCAACGACAGCCAGGCCATGTCGCGCAGGGCGCCGTTGTCGAACTGCGCCCCCACGCGCGCGAAGCGCTCGGCGATCTCGTCCGCCGACAGGCCGCCGGCCCCCTGTTGCAGGGCGCCGTTGGTGAGCCGCGCCAGGCCGGGCAGATCGCCGTCGCGGGCGCTGCCGGCGTCGAAGGTGACGCGCAGGTCGAGCATGGGCAGCTCGGGGGCACGCACGAAGTACACGGCCATGCCGTTGCCGGTCTGCCAGTGCTGGATCTCGGGCCCCGCCTGGGCCACGGCGGCCAGCGTCAGCAGCAGGCCGGCCAGTATCAGTCGCTTGATCATGGGGTTTCCTTCGCTTGCTTGTCGTCCACCGGCAGGGGCACCAGTTCTGCCACGGTGCGGTTGTCGTCCACCAGATACTTGCGGGCCACGGCGCGCACCTGCTCGGCGGTGACCGCCTTGATGCGCGGCACGTATTCGTCCATCAAGCGCCAGTCCAGGCCCACCGAGTCGAGCACGCCGATGGTGATGGCCTGACGACGGATGGAGTCACGCTGGAAGACATCGTCGGCGATGACCTGCGCCTTGACGCGCGCCAGCTCTTCCGGGCTGACCAGCGCCTTGCGCAGGCGCTCGACCTGGGCCAGCAGGGCCGCCTCCACCTCGGCCAGAGTGTGCCCCTGGGCGGGATTGGCCTCCAGCAGGAACAGGGTGTCGTACTTGGTGCTCAGGTCGTAACCCGCGCCGGCCGAGGCGGCCACCTCCTGACGCCGCACCAGCTCACGGCTCAGGCGGGCGCTGTCGCCGCCGTCGAGCACGTTGGCCAGCACGTCCAGGGCATAGGGTTCCCAGGCGTTCTCGCCGGCCGTCTTCAGCACTGGCACGTGGTAGCCCATGATCAGGTAGGGCACCTTGGCCGGGGCGCGGATGCGGATGCGGCGCGGACCGTGCTGACGCGGCTCGCGGCGCGGCTTGACCGGCGCCACCGTCCCCGGCGGGATGGCCCCGAAGTAGCGTTTGGCCGGGGCGCGGATGCGGATGCGGCGCGGGCCGTGCTGGCGCGGCTTGAGCGGCGCCACCTTCCCCGGCGAGATGGCCCCGAAGTAGCGTTTGGCCAGGGCGAACACGGCGTCCGGGGCCACGTCGCCCACCACCACCAGGGTGGCGTTGCCGGGCTGGTACCAGCGGTCGTACCACTGGCGCAAGTCGGCCACCGTGAGCTGGTTCAGGTCCTCCATCCAGCCGATGACCGGGAAACGGTAGGGACTGTTGAACCAGGCCGTGGCACTGAAGCGCTCGAAGGTGAGCGCCTCCGGCTGATCGTCGGTGCGCATGAGACGCTCCTCCTTGACCACCTCCAGCTCCTTTTTGAACTCCTTCTCCGGCAGGGTGAGGTGGCGCATGCGGTCCGCCTCCAGCTCGAAGGCGATGGCCAGCCGGTCGCTGCCCAGAAACTGGTAATAAGAGGTGTAGTCGCGGCCGGTGAAGGCGTTCTCCTCACCCCCGTTGGCGGCGATGATGCGCGAGAACTCACCGGCCGGGTGGCGCTCGGTGCCCTTGAACATCATGTGCTCGAGCACGTGCGAGATGCCGGTGATGCCGCTGGCCTCGGAGCTGGAGCCCACCCGGTACCAGACCTGGGAGACGGCCACCGAGGCGCGATGGTCGGGCAGCACCAGCACCTTCATGCCGTTGTCCAGCCGGTACTCGTGCACGTCCGTGGCGGCGGCCGGCAGGGCCAGCGCCAGGCCCAGCAGCAGGGCGCCCAGCCACCTGAATCCGCTTGTTTTTTCCATACTGTGTCGTGTGCTCCGTGGTGTTAGCATTACGTCTTCTTCTTCACAATGCAGCCATAGAGTAAACCAGCCATGTTCGGTTTCAAAAAGGACCGGCCGCGCGAGAAACCGGCGCGCAAGGGCCTGTTCCAGCGCCTCAAGGCCGGCCTGTCGCGCACCGGCAGCACCATCACCAGCGGCATGGGCAGCCTGCTGTTGGGCAAGAAGGCCATCGACGCGGAGGTCTTCGAGGAGCTGGAGACGCGGCTGCTCATGGCCGACGTGGGCTTGGAGGCCACGCAGCGCATCATCGACGACCTGACGCGCCGCGTAAAGCGCGACCAGCTGGCCGACACCGACGCCCTGCTGGCGGCGCTGGCCGACAGCATGACCGAGATCCTGCGCCCCGTCGAGCGGCCACTGGCCATCGACCGCAGCAAGCGGCCCTTCGTGATCCTGGTGGTGGGCGTCAACGGCAGCGGCAAGACCACCACCATCGGCAAGCTGGCGCACCGCTTCCGCGACGAGGGGCTGGGCGTGATGCTGGCCGCCGGCGACACCTTCCGCGCCGCCGCCGTGGAGCAGTTGCAGGCCTGGGGCGAGCGCAACGGCGTGCCGGTGGTGGCCCAGGGCACCGGCGCCGACAGCGCCTCGGTGGTCTACGACGCCCTGCAGTCGGCCCGGGCGCGCGGCATGGACGTGCTCATCGCCGACACCGCCGGCCGCCTGCACACCCAGGACAACCTCATGGAGGAGCTGAAGAAGGTCAAGCGCGTCATGGCCAAGCTGGACCCCACGGCGCCGCACGAGGTGCTGCTGGTGCTGGACGGCGGCACGGGGCAGAACGCCCTGCGCCAGGCGGAGGCCTTCCACGCCGCCGTGGGCGTCACCGGCCTGGTGGTCACCAAGCTGGACGGCACCGCCAAGGGCGGCATCGTATTCGCCATCGCCGAGCGGTTGGGCATCCCCATCCGCTTCATCGGCGTGGGCGAGGGGCTGGACGACCTGCGCCCGTTCCACGCCGAGGAGTTCGTGCACGCCCTGCTGGGCCAGGAGGAGAGCACGGCGGCGGCATGATCGAATGCCGGCACCTGGGCAAGCGCTACCCCGGCGGCCACGAGGCCCTGCTGGACATCAACCTGTCCGTGGCGCGCGGCGAGCTGGCCTTCCTCACCGGCCACTCCGGGGCCGGCAAGAGCACCCTGCTCAAGCTCATCGCCCTGCTGGAGCGGCCCACCCGCGGCAGCCTGCGCGTCAACGGCCACGAGGTGGCGCGCCTGCCGGCAGCGGCCGTACCCGACTACCGGCGCCACATCGGCATCATCTTCCAGGACCACCGCCTGCTGGCCGACCGCAACGTGTTCGAAAACGTGGCCCTGCCCCTGCGCATCACCGGCATGGCCGAGCCGCAGGTGGCCAAGCGGGTGCGCGCCGCCCTCGACAAGGTGGGCCTGCTGGGACGCGAGCACAGCCGCCCGGCGGCCCTGTCCGCCGGCCAGCAGCAGCGCGTGGGCATCGCCCGGGCCATCGTCAACCGCCCCGCCATCCTGCTGGCCGACGAGCCCACCGGCAATCTGGATCCGGACCTCTCCCGGGAGATCATGCGCCTGTTCCTGGACTTCAACCGCGTGGGGGTGACGGCCATCATCGCCACCCACGACCACGCCCTGATCGACGAATTCGGCCGCCGCCGTCTGCACCTGGAGGGTGGCCGGCTGGTGGAGGACGACCTGCCATGAGCCGCCGCCCCGACCCGCGCGCCGCCCTGGGCCGCCATGTGCAGCTCCACCGCCAGGCCCTGCGCCAGGCCCTGGCCAGCCTGCGCGCCGCTCCCCTGCCCAACCTGTTCACCCTGCTGGCCATCGCCGTGGCCCTGGCCCTGCCCACCGGCACCTGGCTGGCCCTGCACAGCCTGGGCGACCTGGGCAACCGGTTCGATCCGCGCGAGATCGACGTCTTCCTGCAGCCGGACCGGGACGATGCCGCCGCGCAACGCCTGGCGGACACCATCGCCGCGCGTCCCGACGTGGCGGCGGTGACGGTCATCGGCCGCGAGCAGGCGCTGGCGGAGTTTCGCGCCGCCAGCGGCCTGGGTGAAGCCCTGGACCTGCTGCCGGACAACCCCCTGCCGGCGGTTCTGGAGGTGCATCCGGCGGCGACCGTGGACACACCCGAGCGGCTGGCCGCGCTGGCGGCCGAGCTGGCCCGCCTGGAGGGTGTAGATGCCGTGGAGGGACACCGCGCCTGGGTGCGGAAGGTCTACACGCTATTGCACACCCTGCAGCGCCTGAGCATGGTGGTGGCCGGTCTGTTCGCCCTGCTGGTGGCGCTGGTCATCTACATCGTGCTACGCGTCGAGGTGCTGGAGCGTCGCCAGGAGATCGAGGTGAGCAAGCTGGTGGGCGCCGACGATACTTTCGTGCGCCGCCCCTTCCTGTACAAGGCCCTGTTCACCGGACTGGGCGGTGCCCTGCTGGGGCTGGGCCTAGTGGCGCTGGCCTTCGCCGCCCTGGATGGCCCGCTGCGCGCCGTGGCCGCCCTGTACGACACCCCCCTGGAACTCCACCTGCCGCCGGGCTTCGCCCTGCGCCTGCTGGTGGCGGCCGGCGCCCTGAGCGTGGGCGCCGCCTGGCTGGCGCTCGCCCTGCTGCTGCGCCGCATCCAGCCCTGACAGGACCCCGGATTTCCGCTCACGCGGCGCGATACGGGCGCTGGAAGTGGCCTCGATACCCATTTGCCGTCATGTAAGCCAACTTGTGCTCTTTCGGCCGTTTCTGTCCTGTCACACATTTCACGTGCGCGATTCAAGCCCTGCCCACCGACCGCCCATCACCGCACCGGCACCACTTATCGACTGCATTGCCAACTGGCTCGCTTTTCTTTCGGCCGGCGCGGTCTAGACTCACGGACATGAACCCGACTTCGCAGCCCATGAAACGACGCCTGCTGATCGTGGATGGCTCACGCACCGTGCGCCACCTGCTGGAACGCCACCTGAGCCGCGCCGGCTGGCAGGTGGATTGTGCCGGCAGCACCAATCAGGCATTGGCCAAGCTGACGCGCGGCAGTTACGATCTGGTCACCACCGGCCTGCAACTGCCGGACGAGCCGGGCGAGCTGTTCGCCGCCGCCCTGCGCGCCCAGCACGGCCACCGCGACGTGCCGTTGGTGGTGCTCAGCGGCGACGCCGATGCCGCAGCGCGCCTCGATCCTAGCCTGCGCGTGGCGGCGGTGCTCGACAAGCGGGCCGGTCCGGCCGTGCTGGCCACTCAGCTGCAGGAAATTCTCGACCGGCTGCCGAGCCCCGGCACCACCCCCCCCCTGGCGCAGCAGCTCAGCGCCTGACGGCCGACGCCTGTCACCATAGTGCCATCGACAAGCGTTTGCTTGATCCATGTTCTGGAGTTGTACACAGGGAACTTCTACACTCTGTTAGCACTCT
>JALVPS010000499.1 GCA_027031685.1 Gammaproteobacteria bacterium
CATCCCGTCCAGATCCTGTGGTTCAAATTCCCGGCCCCGCCCAAGGGGGTGACGAGCATCGAGTTCCAGATACCCGAGGTCACCCCCTTTGATGTAGAAATAAAGCAATGACACGTCGTTTGTCCCTGCCCGTGGCCATCCTGGTGTCTTGCATCGCATCTCTCAGCGCATGCCCCGTGTCGGCCGGGCAGGAGGGTCGAGTCCTCCCGTCGGATGTCCGGGCCCAGAAGGGGCGGCTGCTAGTGGGCGAGATCGGGATCGAAACGGGCTGGCCATGGAAGGAGGTCCGGATCCCGGCGCCCCGCACCACGCCGGACAACCGGAAACAGCCGGAGATTCTGGCGCAGAACACGCAATCCGGCGCCATGCAGGGGAGCCAGCCTGTGCAGGTGGCCGGTGGAGAAGGCCCCGAGCCCGGGGATCCGTATGATTCCCGGGAGGCCCAGAAGAAGGCGGAGGCCGCCCTATTGCGTACAGGCCCCACCGGACCAGGCATTGTCCCGATCGTTTCCTCGACCGAGCCGGTGGTGGCCTCTTTCGACACCATCATAGGCCGAGAGAGCCACATAAGAGACGAGGGGGGCGGGCTCCAGGCCGATGTCATTTCCCTTGACAGGGCCATTTCCGACCTCGATGCCAAGGTGACCACCACGGCCATCATCGTCAACCTGCAAAGCGATATTCTCTTCGATTTCGACAAGGCCACCCTCAAGCCGGCCGCGAAACAGGCGCTGGCCCGGGTAGCGCTGATCATCAGAGAAAAAGGTACCGGCAAGGTCCATATCGACGGACACACCGATTCCATTGGCAGCGAGGCGTACAATCAGAAACTTTCCGAGCGGCGGGCGAACGCCGTCAAGAGCTGGCTGGTCAGTCACGAGGGGGTGCCGGAGGATCTCCTTGTCGCCAGGGGGTTTGGCGAGACAAGGCCAGTGGCGCCCAATACCCTTGACGATGGCACTGATAATCCAGAGGGCCGGGCCAGAAATCGCCGGGTCGTCATCACCATCCCAACGGCGGAATAGGGCGTGCCAGAGTCCCCTGGCGGAGCGGGACGATTGTGTGGAGCGGTCAGGAGCGGCGCCGTGGCGTGGGCTCCGGATCCCTGTTTGGGGTCGAAGTGGCGGGGGCGTGGGATGTGCGCGACGCGGGCACCAGGGCGCTTCACCACACCATGTCGGTCATTGGGGGGCTGCGGCCGGCGGGACGGACTGGACGTGAGCCACGAATGGAAGGAGATACGCCTCCAACTGACCGGCCCATACGGGAACCGGCGCGGGAAAGGAGGGGGCGCCACACCAGCCAATAATAAAATTATTAAGAAATAATATACTGCAAATACAAGAACATAAGGTGTAAATATACGGATTCGGCGATGAAATGGAGGCAACCCGCGGAAAGCGCCACAAATTGTTGATTAAAACGCTCGCTGGAACTACGCTCCCGGTATGGGCAACAAAACCAAGCAGGTCATCATGGACGTGGCAGAGGCCCTCTTCGCCACGCATGGCTACGAGGGCACCTCCCTGCGCATGATCACCCAGCAAGCAGGCGTCAATCTGGCGGCCGTCAATTACCACTTCGGCAGCAAGGCGGCGCTCATGGAGGCCATCTACGAGCGGCGCATCCGCCCCATGAACGAGGAGCGCCTGCGCCGCCTGGACGCGCTGGAGGCGCACCACGGCGACGGCCAGCACCTGCCCCTGGAGGCACTCGTGGAGGCCTTCATCGCCCCCGCCCTGCGGCTCAGCCGGGAGGGGCGGGGCAACCACTTCATCACCCTGCTGGGGCGCAGCTACCTGGAGTCGTCGCCCACCCTGCACGCCCAGGTGCGGCGCCTGTTCGACGGCGTGGCCGAGCGCTTCCGCCAGGCCTTCGCCCGCGCCCTGCCGGAGTTGCCCAGCGGCGAGCTGTACTGGCGCCTGCACTTCATGGTGGGTGTGCTGGCCTATTGCATGACCGGCACGGAGATGATGCGTCTCATCGCCTCCAGCCGCATGGAGGCGAGCGATGACCCCGACGAGCTGATCACCCGCCTGGTCACCTTCATCAGCCACGGACTGGCGGCGCCGGCCTCGCCGGTGGTGGTGGATGCACCGCCGCGGCGGGCGGGGGAGGCGCTGCGGTGAGCTGGCTGGTGTGGCCGCTGGGGCTGCTGGCCTTCAGCGCCGCCCTGGCGCGTTTCGAGCTGTCGCTGCGGCAGTGGCTGGTCATCACCGGCACCGTGCTGTTCGTCACCGCCCTGGTGGGCTGGATGGGACCGGTCAGTGGCCTGCTGTTCGGCGGCACCTGGCTGGCCTTTGCCGTGTTCGGCCACCTGCCCGAGCTGCGCCGGCGCTGGCTGAGCGCCCCGGCCCTGCGCTGGCTGCGCGGCCACCTGCCGCCCATGTCCGACACCGAGCGCACGGCCATCGAGGCCGGCACCGTGTGGTGGGAGGGCCAGCTGTTCGCCGGCCGGCCCGATTTCCGCACCCTGCTCAATCTGCCGGCGCCCCACCTCACCCGGCGCGAGCAAGCCTTCCTGGACGGCCCGGTGGAGACCCTGGCGCACATGCTGGATGACTGGCGCATCACCCACGAGCTGGGCCGCCTGCCGCCCGAGGTGTGGGACTTCATGAAGCGCGAGCGCATGCTGGGCATGATCATCCCCGAGGCCTACGGCGGACTGGGCTTTTCGGCCCTGGCCCACTCGGCGGTGGTCATGAAGCTGGCCAGCCGCAGCATCTCGGCGGCCGTGTCGGTCATGGTGCCCAACTCCCTGGGGCCGGCCGAGCTGCTGCTGCACTATGGCACCGAGCAGCAGAAAAAGCATTATCTGCCGCGCCTGGCGCGCGGCGAGGAGATCCCCTGTTTCGCCCTCACCGGCCCGGAGGCCGGCTCCGACGCCAGCGCCATCCCCGACTACGGCATCGTGTGCTGGGGCGAGCACGAGGGCGAGCGCGTGCTGGGCCTGCGCCTCAACTGGGAGAAGCGCTACATCACCCTCGGCCCGGTGGCCACCCTGCTGGGGCTGGCCTTCCGCGCCTACGACCCGGACCACCTGCTGGGCGGGCGGGAGGACCTGGGCATCACCTGCGCCCTCATCCCCACCGACACCCCGGGCATCGAGATCGGCCAGCGCCACCTGCCGCTCAACGCCGTGTTCCAGAACGGCCCCAACCGCGGGCGGGACGTATTCATCCCGCTGGACTGGGTCATCGGCGGCCGTGAGCGCCTGGGTGACGGCTGGCGCATGCTCATGGAGTCGCTCTCGGCCGGGCGGGGCATCTCCCTGCCGGCCCTGGCCACCGCCGCCGGCAAGCTCGCCGCGCGTACCACCGGCGCCTACGCCCGCGTGCGCAAGCAGTTCCACCAGCCCATTGGCCGCTTCGAGGGGGTGGAGGAGGCGCTGGCGCGCATCGGCGGCCTGGCCTACGCCATGGACGCGGCACGCACCCTCACCACCACGGCCATCGACCGCGGCGAGCGGCCGGCCGTGGTGTCGGCCATCGTCAAGTACAACCTCACCGAGATGATGCGCGTGGCCATCAACGACGCCATGGACGTGCACGGCGGGCGCGCCATCTGCCTGGGCCCGGCCAACTACCTGGGGCGCACCTACCAGTCCATCCCCATCAGCATCACGGTGGAGGGGGCCAACATCCTCACCCGCAGCCTGATCATCTTCGGCCAGGGGGCCATCCGCTGCCACCCGTACCTGCTGGAGGAGATGAACGCCGCGGACGGCGCCGACGCCCTGGCGCGTTTCGACCGTGCCCTCACCGGCCACGTGGGGCACATCGTCACCAACGCCGCGCGCAGCTTCGCCTTCGCCCTCACCAACGGCGACCTGGCGCCAGTGCCGGCCGGCACGCCCGCCGCGCTGCACGACGGCATGCGCCAGCTGCAGCGCTTCAGCGCCAGCTTCGCCATCGCCGCCGAGGTGGCCCTGGCCACCCTGGGGGGCAGCCTCAAACGGCGCGAAAAGCTGTCGGGCCGCTTCGCCGACGTGTTCAGCCAGCTGTACATCGGCGCGGCGCTGATCAAGCGCTACAGCGACGACGGCCTGCCGGTGGAGGACCGGCCGCTGTACGAGTGGGGCATGGCGCACTGCCTGTATCAGGCCCAGCAGGCCCTGGACGGCATCATCCGCCACTTCCCGGTGCGGCCGCTGCGCTGGCTGTTGCGCCTGCTCGTCTTCCCCGTGGGCCGGTCCCGCCAGCCGCCGGCCGACGATCTGGGCCACCGCGTGGCCGCCCTGCTGCAACTGCCGGGCGAAACCCGCGAGCGGCTCACCACCGGCATCTACCGCAGCCGCGACCCGGCCGATCCGGTGGGGCGCATCGAGCACGCCCTGCACCTCACCCTGCACGTCGAGCCCCTGGAGCGTCGCCTGCGCGAGCAGGGCCACGGGCGCCGCTACGACGAGACCTGGTCCCGGTGGGCCGAGCGCCTGGCCGGCGAGGGCGTGGTGAGCGCCGATGAGGCGCGCCTGCTGCGCGAGGCCCACGAGGCCATCCGCCACGCCATCGACGTGGACGCCTTTCCCCCTGATGCCGTGACCGGCGGGTCGGATCGCCATGAAGCCGCCTGACACCCCGCGCCCGCCACTGTCCTTCAGCGGCCCACCGCACGCCGCGGCCACCCGCCGCCGCGGCGGGACCGGACACCCAGAGCCGGGCCTCGACTACTTGCCCGCCGCCGACACCACTACCCTGCCGGCCATGTTCGCGGCGCGCGTGCGGCGCAGCCCGGAGCGGGTCGCCTACCAGGCTTGGGACCCCGCCGTGCAGGACTGGCGCCGCTACAGCTGGGCCGAGGTGGGCGCACACGTGGAAAACTGGCGCGCCGCCCTGGCTCGCGAGGGGCTGGCGCCGGGCGAGCGGGTGGCCATTCGCCGCGGCAACGGCTACCCGTGGGTGCTGTTCGACCAGGCCGCCCTGTCGCTGGGCCTGGTGGTGGTGCCGCTGTACGTGGACGACCGCCCGGACAACGTGGCCTACGTCCTCGACCACGCCGGGGTGAAGCTGCTCTACCTGCAGGAGGCGGCCCAGTGGCAGGCGCTGGCCGGGCACGCCGACGCGCTGGCCGGCCTGCAGCGCGTGGTGGTCGAGCGCGGCCTGGAGGAGGCGCCCGCCGACGGGCGGGTGGTGGCCCTGGAGCACTGGCTGGCCGCCCGCGCCGGCGATGCGCCGCCCCATGCCGCCCGCCCCGATGACCTGGCCACCATCGTGTACACCTCCGGCACCACCGGCCGGCCCAAGGGGGTGATGCTGTCGCACCGCAACATCCTGTCCAACATCCGCAGCGGGCTGCACAGCGTGGCGGTGTATCCCGGCGACCGCTTCCTGTCCTTCCTGCCCCTGTCGCACACCCTGGAGCGCACCGTGGGCTACTACCTGCCCATCATGGCCGGCGCCGAGGTGGTGTACGCCCGCTCGGTGGCCGAGCTGGCCGAGGACCTGGCCACCCAGCGGCCCACCCTGCTCGTCTCGGTGCCGCGCATCTACGAACGGGTGCACGCCAGGCTGCAGGCCAGGCTGGCCGCGGGCAGCGCCCTGCAGCGGGCCCTGTTCCGGCGCGCGGTGCAGGTGGGCTACCACCACTTCGAGTATCGGCAGGGGCGCGCCGCCTGGGGGCCGGACCTGCTGCTGCACCCGCTGCTGGACCGCCTGGTGGGGGCCAAGGTGCGCGCCCGGCTGGGGGGCCGCCTGCGCATCGCCGTGAGCGGCGGGGCGCCGCTGCCGCCGGCCGTGTCGCGGGTGTTCGTGGGCCTGGGGGTGAACATCCTGCAGGGCTACGGGCTCACCGAGAGCAGCCCCATCATTTCCGTCAACACCCTGGAGCGCAACAAGCCGGAAAGCATCGGCCTGCCGCTCAAGGACGTGGAAGTGCGCATCGGCGAGCGCGACGAGCTGCTGGCGCGCGGCCCCAACATCATGCTCGGCTACTGGAAGGACCCGGAGGCCACCCGCGCCGCGGTGGACGAAGACGGCTGGCTGCACACCGGCGACCAGGCGCGCCGGGACGAGGAGGGCTTCCTCTACATCACCGGCCGCATCAAGGAGATCATCGTGCTGGCCAACGGCGAGAAGGTGCCGCCGGCGGACATGGAGTCGGCCATCGCCGAGGACCCGCTGTTCGAGCAGACCATGGTGGTGGGGGAGGGGCGGCCCTACCTGGCGGCGCTGGTGGTGCTGGATCGCGACCAGTGGGCGCGCATCGTGGCCGAGCATCCGGACTTCGACGACCTGGAGGGGCCCGCCGTGCGCGAGTTCCTGCTGGAGCGCCTGCGGCGGCGGCTGGCGGCCTTCCCCGGCTACGCGCAGATCCATGCCGTCACGCCGCTGCTGGCGCCGTGGACCATCGAGAACGGCCTGCTCACGCCGACCATGAAGATCCGCCGCAGCCGCATCGCCGAGCGCTACCGCGAGGCCATCGAGGCCATGTACGCCGGCCACGCCTGAGCCGGGCCATGACCCCGCGCCCGTGGTGGTTATAATGCGGCAGTTTCCAGCCCGACCGGAGGAGGGGATCACGAGGTGAACCGCCACACCCGAGCAGCCGGCCGCCCTGACCGGCCCGCCCTCCGACGCCCGCCCCCGCTGCCGGGCGCCCGATCATCCCGTTCACGCTTCACCAGAGGAGTCTCTGCACAATGAAAAGAACTGGCATCCTGCTGCCGGCGGGGCTGCTCGCCCTGTGCGGCGCGCTGGCCGGCCAGGCCCGGGCCGCGGGCTTCGCCCTCACCGAGCACTCCGCGTCCGGCATGGGCACGGCCTTCGCCGGGGCCGGCGCCGCCGCCCACGACCCGTCCACGGTATGGTTCAACCCGGCCGGCATGACGCGCCTGCGGGGGGCGCAGATGAGTGTCGCGCTGCACGTCATCGCCCCCAGCGCCGACTTCACCGACAAGGGCTCGTACATCAACCCGGCCCTGACCGGCAACAATGTCACCCCCGGCTCCCTGAGCGGGGCCGACGCCGACGGCGGCGTGACCGCCGTGGTGCCCAACTTCTATTACGTGCGGCCCTTCTCGTCCGACCTGTACTTCGGGCTGGCCGTCAACGTGCCCTTCGGCCTGGAGACCGACTACCCGGCCGACTGGGTGGGCCGCTACCACGCCCTCAACTCCAAGGTGACCACGGTCAACATCAACCCCTCGCTGGCCTACCGGGTGAGCCCCAAACTGTCCATCGGCGGCGGCATCAGCGCCCAGTACATCAAGGTGGATCTGTCCAGCGCCATCGACTCCGGCGCCCTGTGCCTCAAGCTGGCCCAGACCACCGCCCAGCAGGCGGCCTGCGCCACCGCCGGCCTGCTGCCCAACACCGTGGCCAACGACAGCCAGGTGGAGATCAGCGGCGACGACTGGTCCTTCGGCGTCAATCTGGGGCTGCTCTACGACGTGACGCCCAGCCTGCGCCTGGGCCTGGCCTGGCGCTCGGCCATCGACCAGGACCTGTCCGGCTCGGCCGACTTCACCGTCAACGCCGCCCTGCAGACGGTGCTCACCACGGCCGGCGTGCCGCTGCTGCAGGACACCGGCGTGCGCGCCACCGCCTCGCTGCCGCAGAGCGCCACCCTGTCCGCCGCCTGGCAGGTGACCCCCGAGGTCGAGCTGCTGGCCGACGCCACCTGGACCGGCTGGAGCAGCTTCGACGAGCTGCGCATCAAGTTCGACAACCCCGCCCAGCCGGACGCGGTCACCGACGAGAGCTGGGAGGACGTGTGGCGCTTCGGGCTGGGTGTGAACTACCACTACAGCAGCCGGCTCACCCTGCGCGGCGGCCTGGCCTATGACAACGAGCCCATCCCCGATGCCGAGCACCGCACGCCGCGCATTCCCGGCAACGACCGCACCTGGGTGGCGGCGGGGGCCGGCCTGCGGCTCGGTCCGCGCCTGTCCCTGGACTTCGGCTACGCCCACTTGTTCGTGGACGACACGCCCATCAACCACACCGACGACAACGGCTATGCCCTGCGCGGCGTGTACGAGAACAGCGTCGACATCCTGAGCGCCCAGCTCAACTGGCAATTCTGAGGGAGAGCGCACCATGATCCACCGCATCCAGCCCCTGCTGGCCGGCGCCCTGCTGGCGCTGACGGCCTGCACCGACGGCACCAGCTTCAACTTCGACCAGGCCGCCCAGCAGGCG
Organism: Gammaproteobacteria bacterium; assembly: GCA_027031685.1. Lineage (GTDB taxonomy): Bacteria > Pseudomonadota > Gammaproteobacteria > UWMA-0217 > UWMA-0217 > JALVPS01. The sequence goes on from JALVPS010000499.1 coordinate 8,139, forward strand.
CAGCAGGACTTCGACGCCCAGCAGGCCAGCGCCCCCAGCGGCATCTTCAAGCCCCTGTTCAGCCCGGCGGACGG
>JALVPS010000500.1 GCA_027031685.1 Gammaproteobacteria bacterium
GGCTGGGGTGAAGTACCTCCATGGCCTTGTCTTCCTGCCCCCTCACCCTAACCCTCTCCCCCGCCGGGGGAGAGGGAATTTCCATCCCGTCGGGCTCGTTGTGAAAACGTCAAGATATCGAGAATCTTGCAGCCAACGATATCGCCGCCGCTGGACCGCGCTGCGGGTCGGGCCCACAATCGGGCCATGCGCACCGGCATCGCCCACCTCCCCCTGCACGGCGGCAAGGCGCCGCGCTGGCTATTCCAGCGCATGACGCGCCTGGCGCGCGAGATCGCCTGCCACCTGGTGGCCGAGCACGGCCCGCAGGAGGTGCTGCGCCGCCTGTCCGACCCGTACTGGTTCCAGGCCTTCGGCTGCGTGCTGGGCTTCGACTGGCACTCCAGCGGCGTCACCACCACCGCCTGCGGCGCCCTCAAGGAGGGCATCCGCGGCCTGGAGCAGGAGCTGGGCCTGTACGCCGCCGGCGGCAAGGGGGCCGCCTCGCGCCGCACCCCGGACCAGATCACCGCCCACTGCGAGCGCACCGGCCACGACCCGGCCCCGCTGGTGCAGGCCAGCCGCCTGTCGGCCAAGGTGGACAACACCGCCCTGCAGGACGGCTACACCCTCTACCACCACAGCTTCTTCTTCACCGCCGACGGGCAGTGGTGCGTGGTGCAGCAGGGCATGAACGACGCCGACGGCATGGCGCGCCGCTACCACTGGCTGGGCAGCGGCCTGCGCTCCTTCGTGGAGGAGCCACACGCCGCCATCTGCTGCGACCGGCGCCAGGCCGCCCTCAACCTGGTGGACCGCGACAGCGCCGCCGCGCGGGCGGCCATCACCGAGATCAGCCGCACCCCGGACCGCGACGTGACGCGCCTGCTGGCGGAGCTGCCGCGGCTGGACATGCCCCGCCACCACCTGCTGGACGCCCGCGACATCCGCCCCGGCCAGCTGCGCAAGGTGCTGCTGCACACCTACGAGCACCCGCCGGCCGACTTCCAGGCGCTGCTGGCCACGCCCGGCCTGGGGCCCAAGACCCTGCGCGCCCTGGCCCTGGCCGCCGAGCTGGTATACGGCAGCCGCGCCGCCACCCGCGACCCGGCCGCCTACGCCTTCGCCCACGGCGGCAAGGACGGCACCCCCTACCCCGTGGACCGGGCCCGCTACGACCACACCATCGACACCTTCCGCCAGGCCCTGCAGCAGGCCCGCCTGGGCCGCGGCGAACGGCTGGACGCCCTGCGCCGCCTGGGGCGCTGGGCCAGCGCCGTGGAACGGGCCGGGGCGGCGCCGCCGTCAGGCCGGTAGGGCCAGGGCCTCGCCCCTCTGTCGGCCCGCCACCCCGGCATTTGACCTGGAGTCGACTCCAGGTCCTAGACTGGGGTCATGAAAGATCGCAAGGCCCCCCGTTCACCGCTGTCGGTCTCCCTGCTGGCCCTGTTCGCCAGCAGCGGCACCCTGATCTGCTGCGCGCTGCCCATCACCCTGGTGACCCTGGGCATGGGCGCGACGGTGGCCAGTCTCACCTCGGCCTTTCCCCTGCTCATCACCCTGAGCGAGCACAAGGCGTGGGTGTTCGCCGTCTCGGCCCTGTTTCTCGTGCTGGGCGGTGTGGCCCTGTACCGGCCGGGGCGGGCCTGCCCGGCCGACCCGGCGCTGGCGGCGGCCTGCGAACGCTCGCAGCGCTGGGGGCGGCGCATCTGGTGGCTGTCGGTGGCGCTGTTCGCCATCGGTTTCTTCGCCGCCTTTCTGGCGCTGCCGCTGCGTCTCTGGCTCGGTTTTTAGGAGAACGACCATGAAAGCTCTGACACATCTCATTCTGGGGCTGCTGCTCCTGATCGGCGCCCTGGTCATCCATGCGGCGGAACCCGCGCAGCCGGTGGTCATCCAGGTATCGGGCATGACCTGCCCGTTCTGCGTGTACGGCGTGAAGAAGCAGCTGGAGAAGCTGCCGGGGGTGGCCGAGGCCCAGGTGAGCCTGGACCGCAAGCTGGCGCGCATCACGCCCAGGCCCGGCCAGACGCTCGACCTGACGGCCATCCGCAAGGCCATCACCGACGCGGGCTTCACCCCCGGCAAGCTGCTGTCGGGCGAGGCCGGGGGCCCGCAGTGAGCCCGCGGCTGCTGGTCCTGGGCCTGCTGCTGGCGGCGGATGCGGCCTCGGGCATGGGGCTGCGCTCCCTGGTGGCCCTGCCCGTGGAGCGGGGCGGCAATGTGGTGCGCGGCCTGTGGGCGCGCAATACGGACACCGCGGTGGAGCAGCTGAACCTGGGCCTGGCCCACGGCCTCAGCGGCCGGCAGACCCTGCTGCTCGGCCTGCCCTACCGGCTGTCCCCCGGCGGGGCCGACCGCACCGGCGATGTAAGCGTGCTCTACCGGCACACCGTCTGGCAGCGGGACCGGCTGGGCGGCACCCGCCGCCTCGCCCTGCTGGGCGGCGCCCTGGTGCCCACCGACGCCAGCCGGGATCTGCGCGCGCAGGCCGGCGCGGTGGCCACCTTCTTCGGCCGGCGCACGGAGACCGACCTCGATCTGGTCTGGCAGGACGGCCGCGGCGCCAGCCCCACCCGCCTGCGCTACGACCTGGCCTGGCAGTACCGGCTGTGGCCGGCCAGGCACACCGGCTGGAGCGCCGATGCCACGGAATGGGACCTCGACCTGGAGCTGGGCGGGCGCCACACCGCGGG
>JALVPS010000501.1 GCA_027031685.1 Gammaproteobacteria bacterium
GGCCCGCGGGAGGGTGGCGGCGGCGAAGCGGCGCAGCGGCTGGAGGTCGGTCGCCGCCGGCGGGCGGGCGGCGGCGGCGTGGGCCCGGCCGTGTCGGCGACTGCGGGCCAGGGCTATCTCCACCCGCCGCGGCCCGCCCCGCCAGCGCCCCGCCACCAGGCAGAGGTAGGTCTTCTCCACGGCGCCTTCGCGCAGCAGCTCGTGCAGGGTGAGCAGGGCCGGACGACGGCGCGCCACCAGCAGGCAGCCGCTGGTGGCGCGGTCCAGGCGATGGACCAGCTCCAAGGCCGGGGCGTTGGGGCGCAGCTGGCGCAGGGCCTCGATGACACCCCAGCGCAGGCCGCTGCCGGCGTGCACGGCCAGCCCGGCCGGCTTGTCGAGCACCAGCAGGTCCTCGTCCTCGTGCAGGATGGCGCGCTCCAGCTCCGTCAGTACGGCGGGCGGCACGGGCGCCGCCTCCGGTCGCGGGGCGCGCCGCACCGGCGGCAGACGCACGCGGTCGCCGCGCGCCACGCGCCGGTCGGGCCGCACGCGCGCGCCGTTGATGCGCACCTCGCCCTTGCGCAGCATGCGGTAGATGCGCGCGCGCGGCAGGTCGCGGAATCGGGCCATGAGGTAGTTGTCGATGCGCTGCCCGGCGTGGCCGACGTCGACGATCACCTCACGCGCCGTTCGGTGCTCTTCCATTTGCCGTTGGTCGCCCCAATATTGCTGTTGAATCAAATAATTGCAGCCACTGTGCCAGATTGTTATGATTGGCGGCCGCGGGCGATTATAGCCCGCGCCCGAAAACCATTGCAGAGAGTCCCGCCCATCCCGGCCTCTCCTGTTTTCCGGCGGTTCCCGGGGGGAACCGCCCACAGTGGTTAATCCGAACCCCCAGAAACCATTAACCACGCCCGGTCCATCCTGCAGAACTCCCGACAGGAGCCGACTTGTACATGATTGTTTCTTTCCTCGATCCTGCGACCTGCCTCATCGGTCTGCAGCTGGCGGCCCTCCTGCTGTTGCCGCCGATCGGAACCGTCGCTGATGCACCGGGCGCTGTGTTTGCATCACGAGTATCAACACATGAAGCGCATTCTCATCAATGCTACCCAACCCGAGGAGTTGCGGGTCGCCATCGTAGACGGCCAGAAACTCTACAACCTGGATATTGAGGTCCCTTCCCGAGAACAGAAAAAATCCAGCATCTTCAAAGGGGTCATCACCCGCATCGAACCCAGCCTGGAGGCCGCCTTTGTCGACTACGGGGCCGAACGGCACGGTTTCCTGCCCTTCAAGGAGATCGTACGCAGCTACTGGAGCGAGGAGGCACGCAACGCCGAACGCCGCCCGTCCATTACCCAGGCGGTCAAGGAGGGCCAGGAACTGATCGTGCAGGTGGAAAAGGAAGAGCGGGGCCAGAAGGGCGCCGCCCTGACCACCAAGATCGGCCTGGCCGGCCGCTACCTCGTCCTCATGCCCACCGAGCCCCAGGCCGGCGGCGTATCGCGCCGCATCGAGGGCGAGGACCGCGCCCAGGTACGCGAGGCCCTGGAACAGGTCAACGTGCCGGGGGGCATGGGCATCATCGCGCGCACCGCCGGCGTGGGCCGCACTCCCGAGGAGCTGCAGTGGGACCTGGACTACCTGGTCACCCTGTGGAACGCCATCACCGAGGCCGCCGCGCAACGCAAGGCCCCCTTCCTCATCTACCACGACAGCAGCGTCATCATCCGCGCCCTGCGCGATCACTACAGCTCCGACGTGGGCGAGATCATCGTCGACAACGAAGAGGTGTACGAGCAGGCGCGCGAGTTCATGCAGCAGGTCATGCCCCACAACCTGCGCAAGCTCAAGCTCTACAAGGAGAAGATCCCGCTCTTCAACCGCTTCCAGATCGAGTCGCAGATCGAGTCCGCCTTCCAGCGCGAAGTCTCCCTGCCCTCTGGCGGGGCCATCGTCATCGACCACACCGAGGCGCTCACCTCCATCGACGTCAACTCGGCGCGCGCCACCAAGGGTGGCGACATCGAGGAGACCGCCCTGCAAACCAACCTGGAGGCCGCCGAGGAAATCGCTCGCCAGCTACGCCTGCGCGACCTAGGCGGGCTGTTCGTGGTGGACTTCATCGACATGATCCCCAACAAGAACCAGCGCGCCGTGGAGCAGCGCCTCAAGCAGGCCCTCAAGTACGACCGGGCGCGCGTGCAGGTGGGGCGCATCTCCCGCTTCGGCCTGCTAGAGATGTCGCGCCAGCGCCTGCGTCCCTCGCTGGGCGAGGCCAGCCAGGAGCTGTGCCCGCGCTGCCACGGGGTGGGCACCATCCGCAGCGTGGAGTCGCTGTCACTGTCCATCCTGCGCCTCATCGAGGAAGAGGCCATGAAGGAGAAGACCGGCAAGGTGGTGGCCCACCTGCCGGTGGACGTGGCCACCTTCCTGCTCAACGAAAAGCGCCAGCAGGTGGCGGAGATCGAGTCGCGCCACGGCGTGCACGTGGTGCTCATCCCCGACAGCAACTTCGATCGCCCCAACTACCGCGTGGAGCGGGTGCGCGCCGACGAGCACCAGCACCAGGCCATGCGCAACGCCAGCTTCGAGATGGTGGAGAGGCCGCAGGTGGAGCCGCCGCCCTCCACCCGCGGTCTGGTGCCCCTGTCGGAACAGGCCGCCGTACAGA
>JALVPS010000502.1 GCA_027031685.1 Gammaproteobacteria bacterium
TGCAGCGCCCCCTCGGCGGGCGCTGGTCGCTCACCCTGTCCGCCGAGGGCGGCCGATACGAAACCAACCAGCCCGACAGCACGCGCACCTACCTGGTCCTGGAGGCCGGTCTGCGCCGCGCGCTGCCCTGACTGGGCCGTTCGTCCGCCGATTTCCGCCGCTGGCGATTTTTTTCGCCATCGTGTCAACCGATTCTCCCGCCACGCGACTTTCACCCCGCAAGCGGACGGGGCCGCCCGCCGGGGCGCCCGCCGGTCCACACCGAATTCACTGATGGAAACAACGGGAGACGACATGAAAATGAACAAACAACGCTTGGGATTGGCTGTGAGTCTGGCGCTGGGCCTGGGTGTACTGGCGGGCTGCAGCGGCGGTGGCGACGGCCTGCCCACCGGCCAGGTCGACACCCTGCTCGGCAGCGTGGTCAAGGGCCCCATCGACAACGCCACCATCCAGGTGCTGGACGCCAGCGGCCAGGTGCTGGCCAGCGGCGTGAGCCGCAACGGCGAGTTCGAGATCAAGCACCTGCCGCTGGGCGACGCGGCGGTGTTCGTGCGCAGCCTGGGCGGCAGCTACACCGACGAGGCCACCGGCGAGACGGTCAGCCCCGGGCCGCAGCAGGGGCTGATGACCGTGTTCACCGCCGACGAGCTGCGCCAGCTGATGGCCAGCGGCGACTACATCGCCATGACGCCGGAGACCACCCTCATCGCCCGCCTGGCGCAGGACAAGATGGACGCCGGCACCGCCCCGGCGCAGGCCATCCGCGAGGCCATCGACGTGGTGCAGCAGGAGCTGCTGAGCGGCACCAACCCGGTCATGGGCGTCTCCGGTGACGAGCCGCTGCGGGTGGGCAACCTGGCGCGGGCCATCCCCGACGATCCCAAGGTGGCCCTGGCGCGCAACCGGGCGGCCAGCTTCTCCTTCGAGGCCCAGCGGCTGGGCCTGACCCCGGCCCAGGCCCTGGCGCTGGTGGAGAAGCGCGCCGAGGATCTCACCGACGGCAAGCTGGATGGCAGGAAGCACGAGAACGAGCTGCACCTGACCGACCGTGATGGCAAGGTGGTCAAGCTCACCGAGGTGGACCAGCGCACCTCCTTCGGCATGGCCCGCGCCCAGCTCTTCAACCACACCGTGGAGCGCCTGCAGCGCGGCGAGCTGAGTGAGTCCGAGCGTGCCGAGCTGCACCAGATGGGCTTCGACACCGAGGCCATGGACCGTATGCGCCAGCACAATGAGGCCGCCGAGGCTGCCACCCAGGCCCACCTGCAGGCCACCGACCTGCCGGCCTTCAACCGCCTGCCGGTCATGACCGACGAGGACGGCGACCCCACCGATGCCGCCGGCACCTACACCCTGGCCGCTACCCCCGGCGTGGACGTGACGGTGAAGGCCCCCGGCAAGCAGTGGACCACGCCCATGCTGCGCTACAACGCCCAGCAGCTGCCGCCGGTGATCCGCGCCAAGCGGGGTGATGCCATGACCCTCAAGCTGGTCAACAACCTGTCCGAGGAGACCACCATCCACTGGCACGGCTTCAAGGTGCCCGGCGACCAGGACGGCGGGCCGGACTTTCCGGTGGCCCCCGGTACCGAGAAGATCTATCAGTTCACCCTGGACCAGCCGGCCGCCTCGTTGTGGTTCCACCCGCACCCGGACATGAAGACCGGCAAGCAGGTGTACATGGGCCTGGCGGGCGTCTTCCTGCTGGACGACGACCTGAGCCGCCAGCTGGAGGCGGACAAGAAACTGCCCTCGGGCGAGTACGACATCCCCGTGCTGGTGCAGGACCGTCGCTTCAAGGAAGAGCAGAACGGCGTGCGCGAGCTGGCCTACATGGACCGCGAGATGGACCGCGACGGCATGCTGGGTGACGAGGTGCTGGTCAACGGCGCCGTGCTGCCGCGCCTGGACGTAGCCACCCGCCAGTACCGCTTCCGCATCTACAACACCTCCAACGCCCGCACCTACGACTTCGCCCTGCACGATGGCAGCAAGTTCTGGGTGGTGGGCACCGACGGCGGCCTGCTGCCGCAGCCGGTGGAGGTGGACCACATCACCCTGGGCGCCGCCGAGCGCGCCGAGATCGTCATCGACTTCGGCCGCTATCAGGTGGGCGACAAGGTCATGCTCATCAGCCGCGCCTTCCATGGCGGCCCCATGGCCGGGATGATGGGCAATATGGGCGGTATGAACGGCGGCATGGGTGGCGGCGCCGGTGGCATGGGTGCCGGCGGCGGTGACGCCGATCACAATGGCAACGGCGGTGGCATGGGTGCCGGTGGTGGCGATGCCGATCATAACGGCAACGGTGGCATGGGCTCCGGCGGCGGCATGGGCGGCAACATGAGCGACGCCGACATGCGTGAGATGGCCATGAACGGCCGGCGCATGGACATCATGCGCTTCGACGTTGCCCGTGCCGAGACCGACGACGTGACGCTGTACACGGCCCTGCCGCAGAGCGCCGAGATCGTCTCCCAGCGCCTCACCGCGGCTGATGCAGACAAGACCCGCCGCTTCGTCATGTCCATGGACATGGGCGGCATGAACGGCGGCGGCATGGGCCAGGGCGGCATGGCCAACATGCGCTTCGTCATCAACGGCAAGTCCTTCGACATGAACCGCATCGACGAGATCATCAAGCTGT
>JALVPS010000503.1 GCA_027031685.1 Gammaproteobacteria bacterium
GCCCCTGCACCCCGCCCGCCTGCGCCGGCGCGGCTACAACCAGGCGCTGGAGCTGGTGCGGCCGCTGGCACGCCACGGCTGGACCCTGGCCCCGCGCCTGGCGCGCCGCACGGCCCACCGCCCGCCGCAGAGCGGCCTCGGCTCGCGCGCGGCGCGACACCGCAATGTGCGCGGCATATTCCGCCTGACCAACCCGTCGCCACCGCCGGCTGTGCTGCTGGTGGACGACGTAATGACCACCGGCGCCACTCTGAACGAGCTGGCCGGCTGCCTGCGCGCCGGTGGCGTGGTGCACGTGGAGGTACTGACCCTGGCACGGGCGGAGTGAGCCGCCGGCCGCTTGCATCTTGTGGTTGCGCCCTCCCCCACGCGGGGTGTAGGATGCGCGCCCTGATTTCCCAGAGCAGATCCTTCAGGAGCAGCTAACCTTGGCCAACATCGCTTCCGCACGGAAACGTGCCCGTCAGAACATCAAGCGCCGCGCCCACAACATGGCGCTGCGTTCGCGCATGCGTACCTACGTGAAGAAAGTTCGCCGCGCCATCGAGGCGGGCGACAAGGAGGCGGCCCAGGCCGCCTACCGCAAGGCCGTCTCGGTGCTGGACAGCACAGCGGACAAGGGGCTGATCCACAAGAACAAGGCGGCCCGCCACAAGAGCCGCCTCAACGCGCAGATCAAGGCCCTCTGAGGCGCGCGCCGCGCACGGCGGCCCTTCCCCTTTCTGAAAAGCCGGTCCGGGAGACCGGCTTTTTCTTTGGCCACCCGCCGGGCTCAGCCGGCCACCGGCTGCGGCTCGGGCAGGACGATGAGGTTGTCACGATGAATGAGCTCCGGCTCGTCCACGTAGCCCAGCAGGGTCTCGATCTCGTCGCTGGGGTGACCGGCAATGCGGCGCGCCTCGTCCACGCCGTAGTTGGCCAGGCCACGCGCCACGCAGCGCCCGGCCGGATCCAGGCAGCTCACCACGTCGCCACGCCCGAAGTGGCCGCTGACCTTTTTCACGCCCACCGGCAGCAGGCTGCGCTTGCCCTTGCGAATGGCGCACACGGCCCCTTCGTCCAGCCATAGCTGGCCGCGCGGCTTGAGCTGGTTGGCGATCCACTGCTTGCGGGCCGCCAGGGGCGCGGTGTCGGCCCACAGCCGGGTGCCGATGTGCTCGCCGGCGGCCAGGCGGGTGATGATGTCGGGTTCGTGGCCGCTGGCGATGAGGGTATGGGTGCCGGACCGGGCGGCACGCCGGGCGGCCAGCACCTTGGTGCGCATGCCGCCCCGGCTGAGGGCGGAGGCGGCCTCGCCAGCGTACTCTAGCAGGGCCGGGTCGCTGGCGCGGGCCTCGCCGATGAGGCGCGCCGCCGGGTCGGCCTGGGGATTGCGGTCGTACAGGCCGGCCTGGTCGGTGAGGATGATCAGCGCCTCGGCCTCGATGAGATTGGCCACCATGGCCGCCAGGGTGTCGTTGTCACCAAAGCGGATCTCCTCGGTGGCTACCGTGTCGTTTTCGTTGACCACCGGTATCACGCCCAGCGCCAGCAGGGTGCGCAAGGTGCTGCGCGCATTGAGGTAGCGCTGCCGGCTGGACAGGTCGGCATGGGTGAGCAGGATCTGCGCCGAGTGCAGGCCGTGGGCCTGGAAGCTGCGCTCATAGGCCTGCACCAGGCCCATCTGCCCCACGGCGGCGGCCGCCTGCTGCTCGTGCACGGCGTGCGGGCGGCGACGCCAGCCAAGGCGGCTCATCCCCTCGGCCACCGCACCGGAAGACACCAGCACCACATCTCGGCCCTGCTCGCGCAGACGGGCGATCTGTTCCGCCCAGCCGGCCAAGCGGGCGTAATCCAGGCCGCGCCCGTTGGCGGTGAGCAGGGCGCTGCCGATCTTGATCACCCAGCGTCGCGCCTGTCGCAACCGCTCATCCATCGTCGGCCACCACTTCCCGTTCCAGAAAATCCATCACATCCCGCGCCAGGCGCTCGGTGCCCAGCCCGCTGGCGGCGGAGATGGTATACACCGGCCCCTGCCAGTCCAGTTCCTCCACCAGCGCCTGCACCACGGCAGCGTGCTCCTCCTCCGGCCACAGATCCAGCTTGTTGCACACCAGCCAGCGTGGCCGCGCAGCCAGTTCGGGGTCGAACTTGGCCAGCTCCGCCTCCAGCAGGCGCACGGCCTGTGCCGGATCCTCACGTGGATCGGCCGGCAGCATGTCCACCAGGTGCAGCAGCAGGCGGGTGCGCTGCAGGTGCTTGAGGAAGCGGATGCCCAAACCGGCGCCCTCGGCGGCGCCCTCGATGAGCCCCGGCACATCGGCGACGACGAAGCTGCGGTGGGGTGCCACCGATACCACCCCCAGGTTGGGATGGAGGGTGGTGAAGGGATAGTCGGCCACCTTGGGGCGCGCCGCGGACAGCCGGGAGATGAGGGTGGACTTGCCGGCGTTGGGCAGGCCCAGCAGGCCCACGTCGGCCAGCAGCTTGAGCTCCAGGTGCAGCTGGCGGCGCTCGCCCGGCGTGCCATCGGTGTGCTGGCGCGGAGCGCGGTTGGTGGAGCTCTTGTAGCGGGTGTTGCCCAGGCCGTGGAAGCCGCCACGCGCCACCAGCAGCCGCTCGCCGGCGCGTAGCAGCTCACCGATCAGCTCGCCGGTGTC
>JALVPS010000504.1 GCA_027031685.1 Gammaproteobacteria bacterium
TATTCCTCATGTACAGCGACGGCGTGGTGGTGCGGCACAACCACATCGCCCATGCCGCCGGCCCCACCGGGGTGGGCATCGGCTTCAAGGAGACCTCCGACCTGACCATCGAGGACAACGAGATCCTCTACTGCGCGAGCGGTCTGTACATCGACGTCTCGCCCTACCAGCCGGGCACCACCAACCGCTTCCGCGGCAACCTGGTGGCCTACAACGCCATCGGCATCCGCTTCCTCAACGACTGGAAGGGCAACGTCTTCCGCGGCAACAACTTCTCCGACAACCTGACCCAGATCCAGGTGTCCGGCCGCGGCACCGCCCTGCGCAACCGGTGGGAGGGCAACTACTGGAGCGACTACCAGGGCTTCGACCTGGACCACGACGGCGTGGGCGACCAGCCCTACCTGCTGTACGCCTACGCCGACAGCATCTGGAGCGACGTGCCCTACGCGCAGTTCTTCAAGGGCTCGCCCATGCTGGAGACGCTCGATTTCCTGGAGCGCCTGGCCCCCTTCTCCGATCCCCTGCTGCTGGTGCGCGACGAGCGGCCCCTCATGCGGCCCGCGCCGCGCCGGGTGCAGGCGGCGCGGGCCGGGTCGGGCGAGGAGCAGACGACCGATGGCTGACACGAAAGACCGTCCCAAGGCCAAGCCGCGCCGGCCGCGCCGCCACCTGAGCCGGGCAGAGAAGGCGCGCCGCGAGTTTCTGCGCTCGGTCGGGCTGGCGGCGGGGGTGTTCGGCATCTCCCTGCTGGGACTGGTGCCGCCGGCGCGCGGCCGCGCCACCCGCCAGCGGCCGCCAGGCGCCCTGGCGGAGCAGGCGTTCCTGGCCGCCTGCATCAAGTGCGGCCAGTGCGTGCAGGTGTGCCCGGTGGAGGCCATCGCCCTGGCCGACCTGGCGGACGGCGCCGGCGTGGGCACGCCCTACATCGAGGCGCGCGCGCAGGCCTGCGACTTCTCCTGCGACGGCCTGCAGTGCGTGCTGGCCTGCCCCACTGGCGCGCTCACCCACGAGATCAACTACCCGGCCCAGGCGCGCATGGGCGTGGCCGAACTGGCCCGGCCCGCGCTGTGCCTGGCGGTGCAGGGACGCGGCTTCCGCGGCGCGGCGCGCGGCGCGGACTTCGAGGGCCGCCTGCGCTTCACGGAGGTGGACCGCTGGAATCCCATCCCCCTGCGGGACCACCCCTTCGACCTCCCGCTGTGCGACCTGTGCGTGCGCCTGTGCCCCATCGAGATCCGCATCGCCCAGTGCGCGGCCGGCAAGCCGCCCTCGGGCGATCGCAACCAGTGCCCGCCGCGCCACGCCATCGAGCTGCGCCCCACCGGTGACGGCAAGGGCATGCGGCCCCACGTGCTGGACGGCTGCGTGGGCTGCGGCGTGTGCGAGATGGTCTGCCCCACCGAGCCGGCGGCCATCGTCATCGATTACACCCGAACCGTGGACAGCGCAGCGGTGACGTCATGAACTACATCATCGAGTCCCTGGCCCAGATTGCCGGCCGCCGGCCCAGCCGCCCCGACAAGAGCGAGCTGAGCCCCGAGGCGGTGCGCATCTACGAGGAAAAGAAGCTGCACCGGCTGACCCGCAAGGACCTGGAGGCAATGGTGGCCGCCCACGAGGCGAGCCGGCGCCGCCACACCTGGCGCAACCGGCGCTGGCTGACGCTGCTGCTGGTCAACCTGCTGTTCGTGATCTCCTACCATTTCGACGTGCAGCTGGTGGAGGGGGCGCTCACGGCCTCGCGGGTGATCGGCTTCCACATGGCCGATCTCAACTCCGCGCTGCAGGTGATGCTGGCCTACAAGCACGTGGTGCTGAACCTGATCATCGGCACCAGCACGGTGCTGGTGCTGTGGCTGCTGCTGGGCGGCCGCACCTTCTGCTCCTGGGTCTGCCCCTACCACCTGGTGGCCGAGTGGGCCGAGAAGGTCCACCTGTGGCTGGTGGGCCGCAAGTGGATCCGCGGCCGCAGCTTCCACCGCGGCGTGCGGTCGGTGTTCTACGTGGGCTTCGCCCTGCTGGCCCTGCTCACCGGCTACACCGTCTTCGAGACCATCTCCCCCACCGGCATCCTGAGCCGCGCGCTCATCTACGGCCCCGGCCTGGCCCTGCTGTGGGTGGGCGCGCTGCTGCTGTTCGAGATCTTCGTGTCGCGCCGCGCCTGGTGCCGCTACGTGTGCCCCATCGGCGTCACCTACGGCGTGGTGGGGGCCTTCTCGCCGCTGCGCGTCACCTACAACCTGCGCGACTGCCACCACGAGGGCGAGTGCCGCAAGGTCTGCCTGGTGCCGCACGTGCTGGACGTGACCATCAAGGGCCGCGCGCGCGAGGTGGAGGTGGACCTGCCGGCCGACTGTACGCGCTGCGGGCTGTGCATCGACGTCTGCCCCACCGGCTCGCTCAACTACCGCATCAAGGGCCTGGGCAAGCTGCTGTGACCAGGCCACTGCCGCAGGGGGCACCGGGCCGGTGATCGTCTTCGAGCACACCAGCAAGCGGTTCCGGCGCCACAAGGTGCTGGACGACGTGAACCTGACCATCGGCGCCGGCGACCGCGTCGCCCTGGTCGGCTCCAACGGGGCCGGCAAGACCACCCTCATCCGCTGCCTGCTGGGCGAGTACCTGC
>JALVPS010000505.1 GCA_027031685.1 Gammaproteobacteria bacterium
GCCGGGGCATTGCCAACAAAAAAGGCGCCGAAGCGCCTTTTTTGTGGTGCGCCCAGCATGGGCGCATCCCTGCGGGTGAAAGTCCCGCCACGAGCTGGTCACGGCGAGTGAAGTGAAGCGCAACTGCGGAAGGGCGACCGACCGTGGGGAGGAAGCGTGGAGCGTAAACCGCGAGCCGACGAACAGGAACCGGATACGAGGCACTGCCGAGCAGGGCGAGCGGGCCACAAACCGCGAAGCTCTCGTGACCAAGGCGAAGCGGTGTAGATCCGGCGGTTGTGCGGTGAAGGGGTGCGCACCTTACCTGGGGAGATCTCGCCTTGTGTCTGAAAAGACGACGCCGAGAGGCGGAGCGAGAAGTCAGCAGAGGCCGTAGTAGTGAGGAAACCCGGGAAACCGGGTGGAGCGAAGGGCCGAACGGGAAGGAGGGTCTGACGACCATGACATTCGACACGGCAAGGCATCAGAAGCCCGGGCGAGCGGGGCGAGCCGTACCGGAGGTGGGTGAAGCCTGCCCAAGGGCGGGGCGCGATGAAGCCGTGGCGGCATGGGATGGCGACGCGGACCTGGGGCAAGACCTGCTGCGGCAGGCGCTTGCGAGAGAGAACCTGGTCCTGGCCTGGAGACGGGTCAAGGCCAACAAGGGCAGTGCCGGGGTAGATGGACGGACGATCGAACAGACCGCCGAGTACCTGCGCACGGCCTGGCCCCGGATACGGGAAGAATTGCTATCCGGCAGCTACCGGCCAATGCCGGTACGCCGAGTGCAGATTCCCAAGCCCGGTGGTGGGGCACGTGAGCTGGGTATCCCGACGGTCACTGATCGGCTGATCCAGCAAGCCCTGCTGCAAGTGCTGCAACCAATGATCGACCCGAGTTTCTCCGACCACAGCTACGGATTCCGCCCCGGCCGCCGGGCGCACGACGCGGTGCTCTGCGCACGGCGTTACGTGCAGGAAGGCTACCGGGTGGTCGTGGACGTGGACCTGGAGAAGTTCTTCGACCGGGTCAACCATGACGTGCTCATGGAGCGCCTGTCGCGACGGGTGGCGGACAAGGGCGTACTGCGCCTGATCCGCCGCTACCTGCAGGCGGGCATCCTGAGCAACGGCGTGAAGGTGGAGCGGTATGAGGGCACACCGCAAGGCGGTCCCCTGTCACCGCTGCTGGCCAACGTGCTGCTGGACGAGGTGGACCGCGAGCTGGAGCGGCGCGGCCATCGGTTCGTGCGCTATGCCGACGACTGCAACGTGTACGTGCGCAGCCGCAAGGCGGGCGAACGGGTCATGGCCGGCCTGCGCCGGCTCTACGGCCGGCTTCGCTTGAAGGTGAACGAGGAGAAGAGCGCGGTACGCAGCGCCTTTGGCAGTCCGTTTCTGGGGTTCGAGTTCTGGATGGCCCCGGGCGGCGAGGTCAAATGCGCGGTATCGCGCAAGGCCCTGGCTGCCTACAAGCGGCGCATTCGCCAGCTCACCCGGCGCAGCCGGGGCAGGAGTCTGGAAGAAGTGGCCGACCAGCTTCGACAATACATCCGGGGCTGGAAGGGATACTTCCGGCTGGCCCAGACGCCGGGCGTGTTTCGGCGCCTGGATGAATGGCTGCGCCACCGTTTGCGCGCCTTGCAGCTCAAGCACTGGAAGCGCGGCAAGACCATATACCGGGAACTGAAGGCGATGGGGGCCACGGAAGAGGTGGCCCGCCGGATCGCGGCAAACAGCCGTCGGTGGTGGCGCAACAGCCGCTACCTGCTGAATGCCGTCATGCCGATCGCGTTCTTTGACCGCTTGGGTGTGCCGCGCCTCTCATGACCTCAACTTCCCGAACCGCCCGGTGCGGACCCGCATGCCGGGTGGTGTGGGAGGGGCCCGGTCAGGTAACCTGACCGCCCCTATCCCGATCCGCGTCGGGCTTTCAGGCCTTGCCGGTAAATATCCAGCGCACGTGGGCGATCATGTCGCGCAGGCTGTTTTCCCGGATGGTCTGCAACAGCTCGTCCACCCGGAACGGGTGGTGGCGCTCGTAGGCCACGCCCACCTGCGGCATCTCCGCCAGACCCACCTCGCGGGCATGCTCCACGAAGCCCTTGTTGCGCCAGAAGAAGGCCCCGGGCATCGTGGTGGGGATCACCAGCACATAGAACAGGGCGCGCCCGATGATGGCCGAGCCCAGCGCCAGCAGGGTCAGCAGCCCGAACAGCCAGGGGTCGGCGCCGAACAGGGCCACGCCGCCGGCCAGCAGCAGGGCGGCGGCCAGCAGGCCGTTGCGCAGCCAGTAGGGCCAGCCGTAGGTGGTTATCTGCTCGTACCAGGAGGCCGCGCCCTCGCTGTCCACATGGCTCATCGCCCGCGCATGGACCAGCAGACCGATGCCCTCCAGGGCCAGGCCGGCGGTGGCCAGACCCGCCAGCAGCCGCCCCAGACCGCCTTCGAGCTGCCCACCGGCCAGCGCCAGCAGGCCCACCAGCAGGCTGCCGAGGGTGAGGCCGGTGCCGAGGAAGCTGCTGCCGGTCTGCCAGTGGTCCCAGAAGGGACGCGCCGGGATGCGATAGAGCTTGTACATGTAGTAGCCGCCGAAGCCCAGGCCCGCCAGCGCCAGCAGCGCGGAGAGGTTGGCCAGCCAGGTCGC